>NZ_QQAY01000003.1:300000-456966 GCF_003350505.1 Falsibacillus pallidus | reverse complement strand
GTCACACCCGTTCCCATACCGAACACGGAAGTTAAGCTCTTCAGCGCCAATGGTAGTTGGGGGTTTCCCCCTGCGAGAGTAGGACGTCGCCGGGCAATACATATGGAGGATTAGCTCAGCTGGGAGAGCACCTGCCTTACAAGCAGGGGGTCGGCGGTTCGATCCCGTCATCCTCCACCATAGATTTTTTACGCAGCAAAGCGGAGTAAAATAATCATCCTTAACTTCAAAGCAAAGTAAAATAATCTTCCTTAAAAGTATTCTTAAAAATACTTCTCTTACACCGCCGGTGTAGCTCAACTGGTAGAGCAACTGACTTGTAATCAGTAGGTTGGGGGTTCAAGTCCTCTTGCCGGCACCACTTTTTTGAATAGTAAGAGCCATTAGCTCAGTTGGTAGAGCATCTGACTTTTAATCAGAGGGTCGAAGGTTCGAGTCCTTCATGGCTCACCATTAGCGGGTGTGGCGGAATTGGCAGACGCACCAGACTTAGGATCTGGCGCCGCAAGGCGTGGGGGTTCAAGTCCCTTCACCCGCATTCTGCGGAAGTAGTTCAGTGGTAGAACACCACCTTGCCAAGGTGGGGGTCGCGGGTTCGAATCCCGTCTTCCGCTCCAGTTCTTATCGCCGGGGTGGCGGAACTGGCAGACGCACAGGACTTAAAATCCTGCGGTAGGTGACTACCGTACCGGTTCGATTCCGGTCCTCGGCACCATTTATTATGCGCCCGTAGCTCAATTGGATAGAGCGTCTGACTACGGATCAGAAGGTTATGGGTTCGACTCCTGTCGGGCGCGCCATAATATTTTTAATAACGGGAAGTAGCTCAGCTTGGTAGAGCACTTGGTTTGGGACCAAGGGGTCGCAGGTTCGAATCCTGTCTTCCCGACCATTTACACACATGATATGGGGCCTTAGCTCAGCTGGGAGAGCGCCTGCTTTGCACGCAGGAGGTCAGCGGTTCGATCCCGCTAGGCTCCACCATATGATTTTTAACTTTTGGCGGCGTAGCTCAGCTGGCTAGAGCGTACGGTTCATACCCGTGAGGTCGGGGGTTCGATCCCCTCTGCCGCTACCATAATGGACCTTTAGCTCAGTTGGTTAGAGCAGACGGCTCATAACCGTCCGGTCGTAGGTTCGAGTCCTACAAGGTCCACCATTTCTATTCATTTTTTATACAACACGGAGGAATACCCAAGTCTGGCTGAAGGGATCGGTCTTGAAAACCGACAGGCGGGTTATACCGCGCGGGGGTTCGAATCCCTCTTCCTCCTCCATATTTTCTCTTTTTAATCGTCGCGGGGTGGAGTACGTTCGAATAAACTTCGAAGGTATCACTTCAGCGCACCGACTGAGCTGCATCTTGCATAAGCTTACTGAAGTCGGGGTGGTCTTATCAAAACTTTTGCGTAAGGTCACTAAATAATTATTTTTTATCGTCGCGGGGTGGAGCAGTCTGGTAGCTCGTCGGGCTCATAACCCGAAGGTCGCAGGTTCAAATCCTGTCCCCGCAATTTTGGTCTGGTAGTTCAGTTGGTTAGAATGCCTGCCTGTCACGCAGGAGGTCGCGGGTTCGAGTCCCGTCCAGACCGCCATTTATTTTTTTGGCAAAAACAGTAGAGGCTCGGTAGCTCAGTCGGTAGAGCAACGAGCATAAGCAACTTTGAATTTTCACCGAGTTGTACCCATCGAGCTGCTGCTTGCATAAGCTTCCTGAGATGGGGACAATGGACAACTACTTGCTAGTTTAGGAATAAATATTATTTAGGCTCGGTAGCTCAGTCGGTAGAGCAATGGACTGAAAATCCATGTGTCGGCGGTTCGATTCCGTCCCGAGCCACCATTTTTTAATTTGTACCATCAAAACATTTTTCTACTATGGCGATTGTGGCGAAGTGGTTAACGCATCGGATTGTGGTTCCGACACTCGTGGGTTCGATTCCCATCAGTCGCCCCATAGATGCGGGTGTAGTTTAGTGGTAAAACCTCAGCCTTCCAAGCTGATGATGAGGGTTCGATTCCCTTCACCCGCTCCAATATTATTTGGGCCTATAGCTCAGCTGGTTAGAGCGCACGCCTGATAAGCGTGAGGTCGGTGGTTCGAGTCCACTTAGGCCCACCATTCCGCAGTAGCTCAGTGGTAGAGCTATCGGCTGTTAACCGATCGGTCGCAGGTTCGAGTCCTGCCTGCGGAGTTATTTTTTTTATATGGGGAAGTACTCAAGTGGCTGAAGAGGCGCCCCTGCTAAGGGTGTAGGTCGCGTAAGCGGCGCGAGGGTTCAAATCCCTCCTTCTCCGCCATATATAACGGCCCGTTGGTCAAGCGGTTAAGACACCGCCCTTTCACGGCGGTAACACGGGTTCGAATCCCGTACGGGTCATCAAATAAGAAACAGGAAGAGATTATTCTCTTCCTGTTTTTTTGCGTTTAATAAAAATTTGCTCTGTCATACATGCTCTATGCGCGAGAACGACGGGTCTATGCGCGAAAATTGACTATTATGCGCCGATTAGTGCCTCTTATGCGCGAAAATCACACTCCTTTGCGCCATCGCCTTCATACCCACAAAAGTCGGGGAGTGACAGGCACCATTTCATGATCTGTCATACATGCACCAGGCACCAATTTATACGAAATTCTGACAATATTCCTTAAACATTGTCGATACTTTTGTTTTTTTATTAAAAGGGTTTCTTTCATGCTGCACGAAATTGGAACATAACATTTTTAATTATTGAAGGTGGTCCGCGTATGGAGGTTATGAACCCCACGGAAAATGAGTTTCATTTGTTTCATGAAGGAAAGCTTTTTCAGGCATATCATCTTTTTGGTGCGCATGTTTATCGTATAGGAAAAGAATATGTCACCAGGTTCTGTGTGTGGTCGCCTAATGCAATTCAGGTGCAAGTGATCGGTTCATTTAATCAATGGGATGGGAGTGCCCATGTCATGGAGAGGGAAGGGCATGAATGCTGGTGCTTGCAGGTTCCGAAAAACCTGGAGGGCCATCAGTATAAATATAGGATTTTGACAAGAAGGGGGGACCGTTTGGATAAAACGGACCCATTTGCTTTTTATACTGAACTTCGGCCGGGGAATGCAGGGATCATCTATCGATTAAATGGATTTCAATGGAGCGACCATGACTGGATGGGAAATAGATCCCTTAAAAGCTCCATAAAGGTCCCTGCTGCGATATATGAAGTTCATCTGGGCTCTTGGAGGAGAAATGGTGAGAACGGGTTTAAAAGCTATTCTGAGCTTGCTGATGAGCTTATCCCATATGTGAAGGAACATTTCTTCACACATGTGGAACTGATGCCGCTTGCAGAGCATCCATTTGATGGTTCATGGGGGTACCAGGGTACAGGCTATTTTGCGGCTACCAGCAGGTATGGAAGTCCGTTTGACTTGATGAATTTAATCAATCGGCTGCATGCTGCGAACATCGGTGTGATCCTGGATTGGGTCCCCGGTCACTTTTGCAAGGATGCTCATGGTCTATTTCAGTTTGATGGTGATTGTGTATTTGAATATGAAAATGAAAAACATAGGGAGAATGGAGTGTGGGGAACGGCAAACTTTGATCTCAGCAAGAGGGAAGTGAAAAGTTTTCTGATCTCTAATCTGCATTATTGGATGAACTGCTTTCATATAGATGGATTCAGGGTTGATGCAGTGGCCAATATCCTCTACTGGCCGAATGAAGAGGCCCAATTCAATCACTGTGCAATTGAGTTTTTAAGGGAAATGAATGGTTTTGTCCATCAATATGATTCAAGTGTGCTGATGATTGCAGAGGATTCTTCTGATTTTCCGGGGGTGACAGCCAGTGTACAAGATGAGGGTCTGGGATTCAGCTATAAATGGAATATGGGCTGGATGAATGATCTCCTTCGATATATGGAAACACCTCCAGAGGAAAGAAAAGATGTACACTCCCTTATTACATTTTCCTTGATGTATGCTTTTTCGGAAAAATTCATCCTCCCCCTTTCCCATGATGAAGTGGTTCATGGAAAGAAGTCATTGCTCGACAAATGCCCTGGGAATTACGAGGATAAGTTTGCACAGCTTCGCCTTCTATTTGGTTATCTTGTGGCACATCCGGGCAAGAAATTGCTGTTCATGGGAGCAGAACTTGCTTCTTTTTCAGAATGGAATGAAGCGAGGGCCCTGGATTGGAACTTAATGGAGTATGAGCAGCATCAAAAAACAAATGTATTCTTGAAGCAATTGCTTCATTTATATCAATATATGCCTCCTTTATTTGAAATGGATGACAGGCAGGAAGGCTTTGAATGGATTGATGTAAATAACTCAGATCAGCAGATTTTTTCGTTTATCCGTCATGGATTGAACCGACATGATTTTGTCACTGTTATCTGTAATTTCAGCGGGAAATCATACTATCAATATAAAGTGGGGGTTTTAGAGGCTGATTTTTATTTGGAAATATTAAATAGCGACCATTCGGATTTCGGCGGATTAGGAAGAATTAATGATGGCCCCATCACTTCCAGAAAAGGGGTATATCACGGCAAGCCTCATAATATCGAGCTTACCATCCCGCCATACTCCATTATTTATCTCAAACCATCCATCCAACGAAAGGAGCAAGACATCAATGGTAAAAGTCGATTGCGTAGCAATGCTGTTAGCGGGAGGAAAAGGAAGTCGGTTAAACTCATTAACACAAACTTTGGCTAAGCCTGCAGTCCCATTTGGGGGGAAGTATCGAATCATTGATTTTGCGCTGAGCAACTGTACGAATTCAGGAATTGATACAGTCGGTGTCCTGACGCAATACCAGCCGCTTCTTCTTCATTCTTATATCGGCATCGGAAGTGCATGGGATCTGGACAGGAAAAGCGGGGGAGTGACGGTATTGCCTCCATATAGCGAGTCATCCCAGGTCAGGTGGTACAGCGGGACTGCCAGCGCCATCTATCAGAATTTTAATTATCTGGAGCAGTTCAATCCGGAATATGTCTTAATTTTGTCAGGGGACCACATTTACAAAATGGATTATTCGGAAATGCTTCAGTACCATATCGAGCAAAAAGCAGATGCCACGATTTCCGTCATTGAAGTTCCGTGGGAAGAAGCCAGCCGATTCGGCATCATGAACACGAATGAAAGCATGGAAATCATTGAATTTGAAGAAAAGCCCGATATCCCGAAGAATAACCTTGCATCAATGGGGATCTACATTTTCAAGTGGAGCATTTTAAGGGATAGCCTCCAGAGGGACAGCATGAATCCTGGATCTTCGCATGATTTCGGGAAGGATGTCATCCCGATGATGTTAAAAGAGAATAAAAGATTGATTGCCTATCCTTTCAGCGGATATTGGAAGGATGTTGGTACAGTCAATAGTCTTTGGGAAGCAAACATGGATCTTTTGGAAGAAAACTGTGAACTCAATCTGTTTGACCATGACTGGAGGATTTATTCTGTCAATCCGAATCAGCCTCCGCAATATATCGGGCGGGATGCTGTTGTGGAAGAATCTCTGATCAATGAAGGGTGTGTCGTGGAAGGGGATGTTGAAAAATCCGTACTTTTTCAAGGGGCTTATGTTGGGCGGAATTCAAAGGTTTATCAATCGGTCATTATGCCTGATGCCGTTGTTGGCGAAAATGTCTATATTGAAAGAGCCATCGTATCCTCATCGGTCAAGGTCCCTGATGGTGCACGCATCTATCCCGATGATGCATCTTCAGATGTTCTTTTGGTGACGGAAGACTATTTAAGAACACTTAATATCGGTTGAAGGGCAGGGGGAGAAGAATGAATAAATCATTGCTTGGTGTCATCGATGCCACAACAAGCCACGAATTACTGGAGCCATTGATGTCTAATCGCTCACTTGCAGCTGTTCCGATCGGCGGCAGATATAGATTGATCGACTTTATCCTCTCCAATATGGTGAATTCGGGGATTCAGAGTGTGGGGATTTTTCCGAAATCACAATATAGGTCATTGATGGATCATTTAGAATCAGGGAAAAATTGGGATCTGAATAGGAAGCGTGATGGCTTATTTTTCTTCCCGGCACCAGGAGGGGATGGGGAAGCAGGTGCTTTCTGCCACTTTTCTCATCACTTGGACTTCTTTTATCGAAGCTCACAGGAATATTCATTGATCAGCAATTGCTTCACCATGAATACCATGAACTTTCAGCCAATCTTGGAAAGGCATATTCAGACGGGCTGTGATATTACTGAAATCTGCCATGATGGAAAAACGATTGAGATGTATATTTTAAAGACAGCTCTCCTCATTGAATTGATCACATCGCGGCAGCAAACAGGATTCTTAAGCATGAAAGATGTGGTCAATAGAGGCAAAAGCCGCTACCAGGTAGGAAAGTATGAAGTTACAAATTTTACAAAGATGATTGATTCGATAGAGAACTATTATGAGGTAAGTCTATCACTCCTCGATCCGACGATTTGGAAACAATTATTTGTAGGGGACCAGCCTGTGTTCACCAAGGTGAAAGATGAACCGCCAACGAGGTATTCGAGCGGTGCAGTTGTAAAGAATTCCATGATTGCCAACGGCTGCGTCATTGAGGGGCACGTGGAAAACAGCATCATCTTCAGGGCAGTGAAAATCGCTAAAGGAACGGTCATTAAAAATAGCATCATTATGCAGAAAAGCCAAATCGGATCTGATTGCTTGTTAGAATCGGTCATGCTGGATAAAGAAGTAAAAATCGAAAATGGGGTTCACCTGAAAGGGCAAAAATCATCTCCTATTGTCCTACAGAAAGGTACCACACAGGGAGCACTGATGAATTTATGAAACTATTATTCGTTGTCTCAGAATGCGTTCCATTTGCAAAATCAGGTGGATTGGCTGACGTAGCGGGTGCCCTCCCAAAAAAACTGAAGGAAAGAGGTCATGATATCAGGGTGATGATGCCTAAATACGGTCAGATTCCCCTTGAATTTAAAGAAAAGATGCAGCATGCGTGTGATTTTCGGGTCCAAATGGGCTGGAGAAATCAATACTGCGGAATTGAAAAGTTAGAATGGGAAGGGATTGTATATTACTTCGTTGATCATGAATACTATTTTAACCGGAGCGAAATGTACGGCCATTTTGATGACGGGGAGCGTTTTTCGTTTTTTTGCAGAGCGGTTCTTGAGTCATTTGAACACCTTTCTTTCTTCCCGGAAATCATTCATTGCCATGATTGGCATACGGGAATGGTGCCGCTATGCCTTAGGGCTGATTACCAAAGAAAATCAGGCTATGAGTTCATAAAAACGGTATATACCATCCACAACTTACAGTTTCAGGGGATCTTCCCTAAATCAGTTTTTACGGATCTATTAAACATTGACGAATCCTATTATAACAGCCGGTTAGCTGAATTTTACGGAAACGTCAATTTTATGAAAGCAGCCATTGCCACAGCAGATCAAATTACGACTGTAAGCAGGACTTACAGTAAAGAAATTCTTACCGAATACTATGGGGAGAAGCTTGACGGCATATTGAGCAAGCGCTCAGCTTCTCTCAAAGGAATCTTGAATGGCATTGACTACGATTTATATGACCCGGTAAATGATCCTTGGCTGATAAAAAATTATGATGCTGATTCCCTTGATGGAAAAGAAGCCAATAAATTAAATCTGCAAGAGTCATTCCAATTGCCAGTTTCTACGGATATTCCGGTTGCGGCGATGATTTCCCGATTAACAGAACAAAAAGGAATCGATCTGATAAGGGGAGTATTCCATGAAATCCTTGCTCACGATGTTCAGCTCATCATTTTAGGAACAGGTGATGCCGAATACGAAAATTTTGTCAGGGAAATGGCCGATCACTATCCGCAAAAGGTAAGGGTAGTCATCGGTTTTGATGAACAATTGGCGCATAAGATTTATGCGGGGGCGGATTTATTCCTTATGCCTTCGAAATTTGAACCTTGCGGGCTGGGGCAGTTGATTGCCATGAGATATGGGTCGGTCCCTGTTGTAAGGGAGACAGGCGGTTTAAAAGATACGGTCCTGCCTTTTAATGAATTTACGAATGAAGGGAACGGATTCAGCTTCTCAAATTACAACGCCCATGACATGCTGTTCACGATTGAACGTGCACTTAAGTTTTACCATGATCAGTCCAAATGGAAGCATATTGTACAGAATGCAATGAAACAGAATCATAGCTGGGAGGCATCTGCTTCTCATTATGAAGAACTGTACAGCAGTCTGTTGGCCAGGAGAGAAAGCCATGTTTTCTGACAGAGATGAATTTAAGCTTGCTTTCCTGAAAAGGTTGGAAATGATGAGCGGGAAGGGTTTCCAGGAAACCAATCCAAACGATCATTTTATGGCTTTGGGCCACATGGTCAGAGAGCATATCAGCATGGATTGGATCAATTCCAATGAACAGTACCGAATTTCGAAAAACAAACAAGTTTACTACCTTTCTATTGAATTTTTGCTTGGGAAGGTCCTTGTTCAAAATTTGCTTAATTTAGGAATCTATGACGTCGTTAAAGAAGGATTGTCTGATTTGGGGATCCCGCTTGAAGAATTGGAGGAAATGGAGCCGGATGCCGGCCTTGGCAATGGGGGACTTGGAAGGCTGGCCGCTTGCTTTATGGATTCCCTTGCCTCTCTTCAGCTGCCTGGCCATGGCTGCGGGATTAGGTATAGGCATGGATTATTCGAACAGAAGATTGTTGATGGTTATCAGGTTGAATTGCCGGAACATTGGCTGAAAAACGGTCATGTCTGGGAAGTGAGAAAAAACGATCTGGCAGTGGAAATCCCATTTTGGGGAAGGGTGGAGAGCCATTTCCGGGACGGCAGGCTGACATTCTCCCATCTGGATGCGGAATATGTCACGGCCATCCCTTATGATGTACCGGTTGCAGGCTATAAAAATGGTACGGTCAATACATTAAGGCTATGGAGTGCGGAAGCTTCACCTTACCCGGCAGGACGGGATATCCTGAAATATAAGAGGGAGACCGAAGCCATCACTGAATTCCTTTACCCTGACGATGCACACGATGAAGGGAAGATCCTTCGGCTGAAGCAGCAGTATTTCCTCGTTTCGGCAAGCCTATCTGCCATCATCAAACAATATATAGATAGAAAAGGCGTCATCAATGATTTCGCCGATCACGTTTGCATCCATATCAATGATACCCACCCCGTATTGGCAATCCCTGAGTTGATGAGAATCTTAATAGATCGATTTTCCCTTTCCTGGGAAGAAGCGTGGGACATCACCAGCAAAACCATTTGCTATACCAACCATACGACGTTGTCTGAGGCGTTGGAGAAATGGCCTGTCCATTTGTTCAAACCCCTTCTTCCCCGGATCTTCATGATTGTGGAAGAAATCAACGAACGGTTCTGCAAAGAATTATGGGAAGCATACCCGGGTGACTGGGAAAGAATCGAACGGATGGCCATCATTTCACATAGCCAAATCAAGATGGCTCATTTAGCGATAGCAGGGAGCTTCAGTGTGAATGGGGTGGCGCATCTTCATACTGAAATCTTAAAAGAGCGGGAAATGAATGACTTTCATCAATTTTATCCTTTCAAGTTCAATAATAAAACGAATGGGATCACCCACAGACGATGGCTCTTAAAGGCCAATCCTGAATTATCAAGTTTGATCAGCAATGCAATTGGCGATCAATGGATCCATCATCCCGATGAATTGGAAAGATTAAGTGGATTCCTGAATGATGGAGCGTTTTTACAGCAATTGGATATGATCAAACAAAAAAGGAAAGAACAGTTTGCCAAACGCATCTGGGAGAAACAGCAAATTGCCATTGATCCAACATCCATTTTTGATGTGCATATTAAAAGGCTGCATGCCTACAAACGGCAGCTCTTGAACATTCTGCATATCATGCATTTATACAATCGGATCCAAGATGACCGCAGCTTTAAATTTTATCCACGCACGTTCATATTTGGGGCAAAGGCATCACCGGGATATTATTATGCAAAGAAAATTATCAAGCTGATTCATACCGTCGCAGATAAAATAAGCCGTGATCCCGTGGCAAGAGAATGCATTCAAATCATATTCACGGAAAATTACCGCGTTTCATTAGCAGAAGAAATCATCCCTGCCGCTGATATAAGTGAGCAGATATCGACTGCAAGCAAGGAAGCCTCGGGCACTGGAAATATGAAGCTAATGATGAACGGGGCTGTGACAGTAGGCACGATGGATGGGGCAAACGTGGAGATTTATGAAAAAGTCGGGACTAATGGAATCTTCATTTTTGGCCTCACTGCCGAGGAAGTCTTGAGATATCAACAACAGGGCGGCTACCATTCAGCAGAGTATTACCACCATCATGAAGAAATCAAACGGGTGGTCGATCAGCTGGTTGACGGTTTCCTACCAGACGGTGCGGAAGAATTTTTGCCGATTTTCGATTCGCTTGTAGACGGAAATGATCAATACTTCGTCCTTAGGGATTTTGCTTCTTATGCGGCCATTCAAGAGAAGGCGGGAGAAGTATATCAAAAGCGGGATGAATGGCTTTCCATGAGTTTAAAAAATATTGCGTATTCAGGTTATTTTTCGAGTGATAGAACAATTGGGCAATATGCTGAAGAGATATGGGGAATTCATCCTGTTCCCAATTTCTTAGCAAAATAAAAACGGCGGATTTCCGCCGTTTTTGTTTTGACTAATCATTCTTTTTATCATCATCCAAATAGCTGTCCCGCTTTTTATATGGGATGTTTCCAATCGGGGATTCAAGATCCTCGGACTCCAGTCTTTCTTCGTACTCCTCATGTTTTTTTGAAGGATATACTTTTCGATTCTTTCCGTCGATATCAGTGGCAACAAAGGATTCATAGTCTTCCGTAAATCCTTCTGTATCATAATCGTCTTCATTATAAAGACTTTCAAAGTCTTCAACGCTTTCCTTGAAATCAGAAGGAGTCTCGGAAGTCCCGTACCTCGCAACTTCTTGAAAGCTGTCTTCATAATCCCTTATGCCATCCTGGTTTTGGTGGCGGAATGTATCTCCGTGGGCAGGCTCCAGCAGATCTTCTTCAACAGGACGATCACTGGCAATATGTTGTGCATCGGAGTGTTCCTTGCAGTAGAGAGTTGTAGGAATGGCCTCCAGACGCTCAAATGGGATTTCCTGCCCGCATGTTTTACAATTTCCGTAGGTGCCTTCTTCCATTGCCTCCAGTGCCTGGTTCACTTTTTCCAATTCGGATTTTTCATGTTCATCCAATGCAAAATCCTTCTCTCTTTCGTACAATTCTGTTCCCATATCCGCGGGATGATTGTCGTACATGGAAAGTTCTCCGGAATTTTCGCTTTGGCTGCGGTTTTCCATATTTTCAGTCTCTCTTTTTAAGTGTCCTGTAAACTGCTGTCTCTGTTCAGTAAGTTCCTTTTTCAATGTGGAAAGCTGTTCTGTTGTGAGCATATCTACACTTCCTTCTCGAGTAACTTCGTCTTTGTTTAGTATTGTCTTCTAAAACCTAAATCATGAAGAAGTTTTATTTTAATATTTATCCCCAAATACTTTTCTCAAACATAAAAAAGGATTGCCGACTATTGGCAATCCTTTTTGAAGATCGATATTAAATAATATAAGCAATGAATAATCCGACGGTCAGCAAAAAGCCGAAGATTGTATTGGTCTGTGCGGTGGCTTTCATGGCAGGCATCATTTGGATCGGAGCCGATTTTCCGATAAACCCTTTGATTGCCTGTACAGCCTTAGGGATGCTGAGGCAAGTCAATAGCATCCAGAACGAAACATGCATGAAAACAATCAACGCCGCGATCCATAAGTAAGATATGAGGAACATGGCCCCAAGAAGATAGATCGCACCTTTTCGACCTAGCAGGATTGCAAGGGTTTTTCGGCCATTAAGCTTGTCACCATCAAGATCCCTGATGTTATTAGCCAAAAGGATGGCACCGACCAGAAGGAAGATCGGAAACGAGAATAAAATGCTTGAAATGGTTACGCTGCCGGTTTGAATGTAGAATGAAATCAAAATGATAGCAACACCCATGAATAGCCCCGCGGTCAACTCCCCAAAAGGAGTATAGGCAATCGGAATAGGGCCTCCAGTATAAAAATAGCCAACCACCATGCAGATAAGGCCGATCAAAGCAATCCACCAGGAACTCTTCATACAAATATAGACGCCAAGAAGCATTGAAATACCGTAAAAGCTCAAAGCCAGGTTCAAGACCGTTTTCGCTTTGACGCCATTCCTGACAATTGCTCCCCCGATTCCAACAGACGATTCATTGTCAAGGCCCCTTACATAATCATAATACTCATTAAACATATTGGTAGCTGCCTGTATCAGAAGGCTTGCAATCAGCATCGCAGCAAACAATCCATAGTGGATATCTGTGTATTTCAAGGCTAGAACGGATCCAAGGAGCACCGGTACAAATGCAGCCGTAAGCGTATGAGGCCGCATAAGCTGCCACCAAATTTTAAACCCATGATCTCTTTCAATAGCCGGAGTAGAATGAACACCCATAATATGTCTCTCCCTTTATATATGTTGCAATTTCTTTACAAACTAAAGTGTAGGTAATGGGACAGTGGGTGTCAATGACTTTTTTGTCCATATGGAGGGAGTGTTTTCCTTACGACGAGCGGCTTTACCTGAAAAAAAACGGGGTATATATTATAATAAGGATAATTGTCATATGATTGACATGCATTTTATTTAGGGTGTATCTTTAGTTGTATTTGCATATTAGCGAAGTAAAGGCATAAGTGGGGGGAAGAAATTGGCCATTATTCAGCAATCTAAAATCAACAATGCTTTTATGAAAGCCAAACAAGAGAATAGACAGGTTTTATTTAGTTCAACGATAGAGGTCCAGAATGCTGTCGACCCCCTTACTTTCTTTAAAAATGGAAAAGAAAAGTATCGAGGAGAACGTTTTTTCTGGAAAGATTCCTCCAATGAACTCATCTTGGCAGGAATAGGTGTGGAAAAATCATTTCAATATAACGAAGTGGACCATCGCTTTTTTGAGGCTGAATCGGAGTGGAAGCGCTTAATCGACGATGCGGTCATCGATAACCCGTCGGATATTCCTGGTACGGGCCCATTGTTGTTTGGAGGATATTCATTTGATCCTCTAAGCGAAAAAGAGGAAGAATGGGCAGATTATGCTGCAAGCCAATTTTATTTGCCAAGACATATGCTCACTATTTCTCAAGGTAAAAAATATCTGACAGTGAATATTTTATGCATGCCGAATAATGAAGAAGAATCTGCAATCCAGACTGACATAAATGATCTTTTGTCCATGGGTGAGAAAGTGCAGGGGATGAAGTCCGGAGAAGAAGCTTCCATTGAAGAAATCAATAAGGAAGCATGGATTCAGGCAGTGGAGGATGTCATCGAGAAATTGAGGGCTGGAGAACTGCAAAAAGTGGTCCTGGCCAGAAAAATCAAGGCAGTTTTCAAAGAGACCATTAAACCTCCGAATGTGTTAGAGGCTTTATTGAATGAACAGCCTGACAGCTTCACATTTGCATTTGAATCAGGTGAAAGCTGCTTTATCGGGGCTTCTCCAGAGAGATTGATTCGAAAGAACGGAAGCAAGGTTCTGTCTACATGCCTCGCAGGCTCCATCCGCAGGGGCACGGCAGATGAAGAGGATAATCGCCTTGGATTGGAATTGCTGAACGATCAAAAGAATCTTCAAGAACATGCGTTTGTCGTTCGCATGATTGAATCTGTCTTTGCAAAATACTGCAAGGATGTGGAAATTCCAGAAGGCCCGACGTTATTGAAATTGAGGGATATCCAGCATTTATACACCCCTGTCGTTGGTACCATTGATGAAGAGACTCCGTTGTCTGCCCTCATTCAATCTTTGCATCCTACCCCTGCACTTGGGGGAGAACCAAGGGAAAAGGCAATGGAAGTGATACGACAGAAGGAAAAGATGGATAGAGGATTATATGCTGCTCCCATCGGTTGGTTCGATTACCGGGGCAATGGAGAATTTGCAGTGGCAATACGCTCGGGTCTTTTAAAGAACAATGAAGCTTTTCTATATGCTGGATGCGGGGTTGTAGCTGATTCCGATCCATTAAGTGAATACACTGAAACAAGGATAAAGCTTAAACCGATGTTGAGAGCTGTTGGAGGAATAGAATCATGAGCCATACACAATCATTAACTCGATATACAGCTTCATTCATAGATGAACTTGTACAAGCGGGCATCACAGATATGGTCGTAAGCCCTGGATCCAGGTCGACCCCTATGGCCATTCTGATGGCAGAACATCCGTCCATCAATTTATATATGAATGTGGATGAAAGATCTGCAGGATTCTTTGCTCTTGGGCTTGCCAAGGCATCGAAAAATCCTGTCGTGCTTTTATGTACATCCGGGACAGCCGCAGCAAACTATTTTCCTGCCATTGTGGAGGCGAATCTTTCAAGGGTGCCGTTGATTGTACTGACAGCTGACCGTCCCCATGAGCTAAGGAATGTAGGGGCTCCGCAGGCTATCGATCAAATTCATCTTTTCGGCTCCCATGTGAAATGGTTCAATGAAATGGCGCTCCCTGAAAATGATGAATCCATGATCAGCTATGTGAAAGCCGCTGCAAACAGGGCAGTGGGTGCTGCAAAATCCAACCCTTCCGGACCGGTTCATCTTAATTTCCCATTCCGTGAACCGCTCATCCCCGACTTAAGCGGGGAAGTTTTTGAATCTGTCAATGGAACGGATAAGAAAAGCATGCCCCCTAAAGTAATGAATGGTTCATTGCATTTAGATGATACTCAATTGGATGAATTGTTCTCTATTTTCTCTGAACATGAAAAAGGGATCATTGTATGTGGTCCTATGGATGCAGCAGCAGGTCCGATTATCGAACTTGCTGAAAGGCTTGGCTATCCGGTCCTTCCAGACCCACTTTCACAGTTGAGAAGCTGTTCGGAAGATGTAAACCAGGAAATTCTGCTGGAAGGATACGATGCATTTCTCAGAACAGAAGCTGTGAAACAGGAACTAAAACCAGATGTAGTCTTACGGCTGGGGGCAATGCCTGTTTCAAAATCAGCCATGCTGTTCATGAAAAATCTTAAATCTGCCCAGCACGTGGTCGTTGATTCCGGAAGCGGCTGGAGAGACCCATCCCATATATCCACCACAATGGTCTATAGCGATGAGAACTCCTTCTGTCAAAGTTTGATCAAGCGGGCCGGAGATGAAAAAAGAAACACCGGCTGGCTAAAGATGTGGAAAGAGATCAATTCCATAACAATAAAAAATATGTCTCAAATTGAATTGGCAGAAGATATGGATGAAGGTAAAGTATTTTTTGAAATGGCCAATAATCTTCCGGAAAACAGCGGGATATTTGTTGGAAATAGTATGCCCATCCGTGATATCGATTCGTTCTTTTTCAATAACAAGAAGAACATCCACGTCATGGCCAACCGCGGTGCAAACGGCATTGACGGAGTGGTTTCGAGTGCCCTGGGAGCAAGCGCCCATATACATCCGATGCATTTGGTGATTGGCGACCTGTCCTTCTTCCATGATATGAATGGTCTCTTGGCAGCGAATATGAACAAACTGAATTTAACTATTATCATCTTGAATAATAATGGGGGCGGAATTTTTTCCTACCTGCCTCAGGCAGAAAAAGCCCCTCATTTTGAGCTGCTATTCGGAACGCCGACGAATCTCGATTTCAAGCATACTGCGGCTTTATACGGAGCAGATTATATATTGGCAGAAAACTGGGATGATTTTAATTCAGCTTTGATAAATCATGCAGAAAATGACGGATTGAAGATCATTGAAGTACAGACAAACAGAGAAAAAAATGTACAAGTTCATCGAGAATTGTGGAATACTGTTTCCCGGGAAATTGAAGACTATCTAAAAGGTGACAAATAATGAAAATCTTCATCGATGAGGTCTATTATGCTGTCGAATCCGTGGGGGAGGGGGAGCCCCTCATCTGCCTGCATGGGTTTACAGGGGATGGAAGTACATGGGACGACTTAAAGGATCAGCTGTCCGGGAAGTTGCGTGTGATCACCATTGATTGTCTTGGCCACGGAGAGTCCGATATACCAAGTGATTATCATCGATACAGTATTGAAAAATGTGCTCATGATCTGAATCGGATTGTCGAGGAGCTGCATTTGGCTTCAGTCAATATCCTGGGTTATTCAATGGGTGGGAGACTCGCACTTACATTTGCGGTCTTATTTCCTGAAAAGGTAAAAAGACTGATCCTCGAGAGTTCTTCGCCCGGGTTGAAGTCAGAGGATGAACGAAGCTCAAGGCAAATAGCTGACGAGAAGCTTAGTCAAATCCTGCTGAATGATGGCATAGAGGCCTTTGTAGATTATTGGGAAGATATCGCTTTATTTTCATCGCAGAAAAAGCTTCCTGCCGAAAAGCAGCAGAAAATAAGGGATCAGCGTTTAAACTGTAACCCTCTTGGTTTGGCGAACAGTTTGAGGGGGATGGGAACAGGGGCACAGCCAAGCTGGTGGGACAGCCTTGAGAATCTCCAGATGCCGGTTCTATTATTGGCAGGAGAACTCGATGAAAAGTTCTGTTTATTGAACGAAGAAATGAAAAAAAGGCTCCCAAATGCTGTTTTTCATAAAATTTCTGAATGCGGACATGCTTTACATGTGGAACATTCGACAAAGTTTGGTAAAATGATAGAGGAGTTTTTATTAACTACATAAGGAGGAAGAAAAAATGACCTATGAATGGGTAGCTGGTAGAAAGTACGATGAGATTATTTATGAAACGTATAACCACATTGCAAAAATAACGATTAACCGTCCTGAAAAGCGAAATGCATTCACGCCGAAAACGGTGGCTGAATTGATTGATGCATTCGCTTATGCACGTGATGATTCTAACATTGGTGTCATTATTCTTACAGGTGCTGGAGATTTGGCATTCTGTTCAGGCGGGGACCAAACAGTCCGCGGCCATGGCGGATATGTTGGGGAAGATCAAATCCCACGCTTGAATGTTCTTGACTTGCAGCGTTTGATCCGTGTCATTCCAAAGCCGGTAATCGCGATGGTAGCAGGTTATGCAGTCGGCGGCGGACACGTCCTCCATGTTGTTTGTGACATTACTATTGCAGCAGAAAATGCGATCTTTGGACAAACAGGTCCAAGAGTAGGAAGCTTTGATGCTGGATATGGCGCCGGTTATTTGGCTCGTATCATCGGACATAAGAAAGCAAAAGAAATTTGGTACCTATGCCGCCAATACAATGCACAAGAAGCATTGGATATGGGGCTTGTCAATACAGTAGTACCATTAGAAAAACTTGAAGAAGAAACTGTACAATGGGCAGAAGAAATGCTTCAAAAGAGCCCTACAGCACTTCGCTTCCTAAAAGCAGCATTCAATGCTGATACTGACGGTCTTGCAGGTCTGCAGCAGCTTGCTGGGGATGCAACTCTTCTTTACTACACAACAGATGAAGCAAAAGAAGGACGCGACGCATTCAAAGAAAAACGCAGCCCGGACTACGGACAATTCCCAAGATTCCCTTAATAAAAAGCGTAAGCGGCCTCGAGCCGCTGGAGCTGGATCACGAAAAGGAATCCACTTAAACTTATCAATCCGGAAGCTTGATGGTCCTGCCATCAAGCTTTCTTTTTCAGGAGGAAACATCATGGAACAGCGCTTGCCGAATTGGCTAAAACAAAGAGCCTATCTTACACCTGAAAGAAAAGCGGTCATTTTCGAAAATGAAACGCTCACCTTTCATGACCTTTTCCAAAAGGCTGTAGATTTGGCTGCTAAAATCACCAGTTATTCCATCAGCAAAGGAGATACTGTTGGAATAATGTTGTCCAATCATATTGATACATTCTCCGTCATCCATGCCCAGCAGCAAACGGGTGCTAAAACCTTATTCTTAAACCTTCGCCTCACCCCTTCAGAATTGGCTTGGCAGCTTCAAGACGCAAATGCAAAGCTTTTGATTGCAGATGCCGAGTCCCTTGGGAAATTAAAAGAAATTCAAAACGAGTGCCCAGAACTGACTTGCATATCATTATCGGAATTAATAGATTCTCCTAAAAGTGCATTTGAGCCAGAAGAGGAATTTTCACTTGATTCCATCTGTTCACTCATGTACACCTCCGGAACGACAGGGAGGCCAAAAGGAGTCAAGCAAACGTATGGCAACCATTGGTGGAGCGCATCCGGATCGTCCCTTAATTTAGGATTGAGTGAAAAAGATGTGTGGGGATGTACGGTCCCTTTATTTCATATAAGCGGCTTTTCCATATTGATGCGCAGTGTCATCTATGGAATGCCCGTACGATTATTTTCTAAATTTGATGTTGAAGCAATCAATCAGTGTTTAATTCAAGGGGAAATCACAATTCTCTCTGTAGTGACCAGCATGCTGCAAAGGCTTCTTGCAGACTTAAATGATCAAGAATATCATGAGCAGTTTAGATGCATGCTCCTTGGCGGCGGACCAGCCCCATTGACTGTATTGGAACAGTGCAGGGATAAGGGGATTCCTGTGTTCCAAACATACGGCATGACAGAAACCTCATCGCAGATTGTCACGCTTGCACCGGAAGACAGCATCCGGAAACTGGGTTCTGCAGGGAAGCCATTATTCCCGTGCCAAGTAAAGATTATGAAGGATCAGGAAGATGCCCCTCCAAACGTCGAAGGGGAAATTGTGGTGAAAGGCCCGAATGTAACACACGGATATTTGAACCGGGATGATGCAAATAAAGAATCCTTCCATAATGGGTGGTTCAAGACAGGGGATATCGGCTACCTTGATGAAGATGGCTTTGTTTATGTACTGGATAGAAGATCGGATTTGATCATTTCCGGAGGAGAAAATATTTATCCTGCCGAAATCGAGAATGTATTGCTCTCCCATCCTGATGTATCGGATGCAGGAGTCAAAGGGATGGACGATCCACAATGGGGAGAGGTTCCGCACGCTTTTGTTGTGTCGAATCAAGATTTGACTGAACATGAGCTTCTCGACTATTGCCGTCGCAATCTAGCGAAATATAAACTCCCAAAGAAAATCCATTTTGTAAATGAACTCCCGAGAAATGCTTCCAATAAGCTATTGCGCCGCCAATTGCCGGGTTTGATATCTGAGGTGAAATGAGTGTTAAAACAGATCAATCTTTATGTAATTGAAATGCCTTTGAAAAATCCATTTTATACGCATCTTGAAGTGGTCAATAATCGCAAAGGAATCATTGTCGAAGCCCTCAGCGAGGATGGAGTGAAGGGGTACGGAGAAACTGTGGCTTTCTCTACCCCTTGGTATACCGAGGAAACTGTCCAAACATCCCTCCATATGCTGAAAGATGTCATAATCCCTCTGATGAAAAAGGAAAAAGCCTCAACTCCTGGAAGGTTATCCTCTGTATTTGAAAAAATAAGAGGGAATCATATGGCCAAAGCCGGGATAGAAACAGCTCTTTGGGACCTTGAAGCAAAAGAGAATGGTGAGCCGCTTTGGAAATGGATCGGCGGGGTGAGAAGGGAAGTAAAAGCAGGGGTAGTGGTTGCTGCCAATTCTGTGGAGCAGGCAGAACGGCAAATTGAAGAATATGTTAACGAAGGATATGAACGGGTGAAAATCAAAATTTCTCCCGGAAAAGATTTTGCCTTCATTAAGCAGATAAAAGAAAGATATCCCGATCTGCCGCTAATGGCCGATGCCAATTCTGCCTATTCCTTGGAAGAAGTCGAAGCAATACAAGCATTGGATCCATTTGGACTCATGATGATCGAACAGCCTCTGGCAGTGGATGATCTTGTCGATCATTCAATCCTTCAAAAGCAGATTCAAACTCCGGTCTGTTTGGATGAGAGCATTTCAACCTTTCATGATGCAGAAAGCGCCATCAAGCTGGGAAGCTGTCAAGTCATCAATATTAAGATCGGAAGAGTGGGGGGCATACATCCCGCTAAAAGAATCCACGACCTCTGTCTTGCAAATGGTATTGATGTATGGTGCGGGGGAATGATTGAATTTGGCATTTCCCGGGCTCATAATATTGCACTTTCCACACTTGAAGGCTTTACGATTCCTGGAGACCTTTCATCATCCAGCCGTTTTTGGGAAGAGGATATCATTGATCCGCAAATCGAAGTGAAAAATGGCCGGATCCAGGCCCCGATGAAAAGCGGAATAGGGTTTGAAATAAATGAAAAACGCCTAAAAGAAGTGACCATTCACAAAGAGGAAATAAAATGGTGAAAAGCAGGGAGGATATCCCTGCTTTTCTCTGTTATTCAGATTTCTGCCGCACATACCTTTTATCATTCATGAACAAACTCCAAAAGTAGACAAATCCGGGGAAGAGAATCAAAAATCCTATGATATAAATGGTAAAGACAGCTCGAAATGAGCTGGGATCCGTAAAGCCGGATTGGATGTCTAAATCAGGGTAAATGAAATAAGGAAGGTGTGCATGGCCATATACATAGCTTGCTACCATATATTGAATTGTAACCGCAATGACAGCCGCCCGCGGATATCCTCTCATCCCGTTCTTATCTTTTGGCAGGTAGATCGCCAAGCCGCCTATGATGAAAAATAATAAAGAAACAAGCAAAAGAGGCAGATGGTCCATCATTTTTCCATAGAGCCATGGTGCTTCTGATTTTAATGTCCACATAATGAAAAATGCCGACAATAGCGTAATGGGACCAAGAATCATAGAATCTTTCCTGTACACTTTATAAGCATCCCATTCCTTCGCAGCCTTCGAATAATCGGCCAAAAGCAAGGATGATAGAAATAAGGTGCTGCAGATGGCGAATGCAATAAATGCATATTCATTTGGACTAGTGAATAGATCCCTGATCAATAAGGTGTGCTTACCGTTGGAAAAATCAACGAACCCTCCATGGGATACGGGGAGGACACTGATTAATAAAGCGGGTATGAGGATCCCTGAAATACCCGAAATATAAGTAAGCATTTTTCGATAGTGATCCGCCACGTGGGAAAAGACTAAAAATGCGCTTCGTATGGTCAGAAGTAGAAGGATCATGCTTCCCGGAATGAGCAGGACTGTCCCCAATGTATAAGCTGCACCAGGGAAGAGGCTGTAGATTGCCACCACGATGGCTACGATGAAGACATTCGTCACTTCCCAAGTCGGTGACAAGTACCGGTTGGCAATATTGGTGGCTTTCGTTTTATCCCGATTATAATAGATCATCGACCAGAATCCGGCACCGAAGTCCATGGTGGCCATGACGGCATAGATAAAGACAAATCCCCATAGGATGGTTATCGCAATTAATGCACTCCCCATCAGAATCCCTCCTTATGTGTAAATGGATACATCATTTGATGAATCGTCTTTTTCCAAGTCCTTGATGGCCGGGTTCTTTTTAAAGTAGTACAGCAATACAAGCACGACTACGACACTCAGGAATATATACATCCCAGTAAAGAGAACGAACAGAATCCCGATGTTGCCTGACGATGTAACGGAGTCAGCCGTGGTCAGAATATGATAAATGGTCCATGGCTGCCTGCCGGTGCACGCAAAGATCCATCCTGACTCGATTCCGAGGATGGCTAACGGGCCGGACAAGACAAAAAGCCAAAGGCTCCATTTAGGGAACCGATCTTTCTTTAATATCCTGGTCCAGATAAATGCTGCCAAACCAATTAAGATTAATAGGCTTCCGATTCCCACCATGATGTTAAATAAGGTATGGATGAACAACGGCGGCCAGAATTCCTCCGGGAAGTCATTCAGCCCTTTCACCTCGGTATCAAAGCTGTTTCCAGCGAGGAAACTCAAAGCCCACGGAACCTCAATGGCAAACTTCACTTCTTCCGTTTTACGGTCAGTGAATCCCCCGATCGCTAGAGGTGCATGCGTCTGTGTTTCAAAAAGCCCTTCAGCGGCTGCCAGTTTTTCTGGCTGGTATTCATGCAGCTTCTGAGCAGATTCATGTCCGTTCAAAGCAGTCAACAGTGCAAAGATTCCTCCCGTAAATAAACAAAGGGTCAAAGCTCTTTGGTGGAATTTATAGACTTTTGATCCGTACTCATTCTTCAGCATTTTAAAGGCTGAGACACATGCAATAGTAAATGCTCCAGTCACATAGGCTGATAGAGCCACATGTCCGGCAGTCACTAAAAAGCTTGGATTAAAAAATGCTTTCCATGGATCGACGTCCACAATTTTTCCGCCGCTGATCCTAAAACCGGCAGGCGTCCCTTCAAATGCATGGACATTCGTGATCAATACAGCGGATGCCAATCCTCCAATTGCCACAAGGATAAGGCTTGCTATTCGCATCCAAGGGGCTATGCGGTTTGCGGCGTAGACATAGATGGACATGAACAGGGCTTCAACGAAAAAGGCATACATCTCGATTTGGAAAGGCAGGGCCATGACACGCCCGATGACTTCCATGAAGCCCGGCCATAAGAGGGAAAGCTGGACTCCTGCGATCGTCCCGGTTGGAATTCCGATCCCTAAAAGAACCGCGAAAGCCCGTGTCCATCTTTTTCCCATAATGACATATTCCCTGTTATTGGTCCGTTGATAGAGTATTTCCGCTACGAGGACCATCATCGGAATGGCTACACCCAATGTTGCAAAAATAATATGAAAGGCCATGGTTGTGCCGAATAAAGATCTGGCCAAAGTCAAGTCGTCCATTTTGCTTACTCCTTTTTAACTATCAGTTTTTCCTTATTGTCCACATATTTCCTGCAACTATTCATTGTTTTTAATTGAGGCACAAAAAAGCAGTGCGGAAATATGATCCGCACTGCTTTTAGGAAGGTTATTTGCTGTTAAGGGCTGTTTTTAATGTTTCGATGTTATGATTCATCAAGCTGAAGTAATCATCGTGGTTTTTTATGTTTTTTTGATTTAAGACTGCCAGATTATGCAGTGTCAGGGCTTGGGCTCCAACCTCATCTTTTACTACATCTGTTAATTTGGATGGCACGTTCTGTTCAAAAAGAATGTAGTTAATATTCTCTTTCTTTGCCAAGTCTACAATGTTTTTTAATTCTTTTTGAGATGGTTCATCAGAAGTTGAAATGCCAGCAACCGATATTTGCTCCAATCCATATCTTGTTTCCCAATAGCTGTAGGCCGCATGTGAAACGATGAATTTTTTTTGTGGGGCAGAGTCTGCCATCTCTTTGAATTTTTGATTCAGGTCATCCAGGTCTGATGCTAGGTTATCATAATTTTTTTGGAATTCATCTTTATGGGATGGCATTTCTTTAGCCAAAGAAATTTCGATTTGTTTGGCCATTTCTTTTGCATATACCGGATCGAGCCAGATATGAGGGTTGATATCACCATGTTGATGTCCATCGTCATTTGAATGTGCCGCTGATTTGTCTATTTTTATTTTGCTGCCAAGAGGAATCAGTTTTACATTCTCGTTTTTTAATGTCTGTTCCGACTTATTAACGAAACCCTCCAAACCTAATCCTACATAAAAAAGCATGTCAGAGTCTGCCAGATCCATCATGTCTTTCTGGGAAGGTTCAAATGTATGCTCATCGGAGCCCGGTGGATAAATGGTATGGACGGATACATATTTTCCTCCGATTTTTTGAGTGAATTCTTCTATAGGGTAAACAGTTGTATAGATGTTCAACTTATTATGGCTGCTTTTTTGATCTGATTCGGAATTGCCGCAGGCAGCTAAAGCGATCACTAATAGAACTGCAATCAATGAGTGTATAATACGCACGAGGTGTGTTTCTCCTTTCTTCTTAAAACGTAAGCATTTCGATTTATAAGCTGTAAAATAAGAATCATTCCGATTTAACAAAGATTATCTTACATAAAGCAAAATAAAAAAGCAAGAGTTTAATCTCTCTTGCTTTTAAAGAAACCAGGCCATTTATTGGGAACATCGTCAAATCCACCGGGATGAAATGGGTGGCACTTGCCGATTCTTTTGATGGTAAGCCATCCGCCTTTTAGCGCTCCGAAGCGCTGAACGGCTTCAAGACCATAATGTGAGCACGTTGGATGAAATCTGCATGAAGGCGGTTTAATGGGTGATATGAATTTTTGATAAAATCGAATGAGCTTTACAAATAGAAATTTCATAAGCGAATTTCGTCTCCTTCACTAGCCTTAAGTATACCATGGAAAGTATGAACGTTAAAATTCGATAATTCATATAAATATACTAGGAATTAAAGGTATGTTATAATGTATTCGAATGATTATCAAATAAGGGAGTGGAATTAATGCCTTCAGTAGAAAGTTTTGAATTAGACCATAATGCTGTTAAAGCACCTTACGTCCGTCATTGCGGTGTCCATAAAGTTGGAACAGATGGAGTTGTAAATAAATTTGATATTCGATTCTGCCAGCCGAATAAGCAGGCAATGAAACCGGATGCTATCCATACACTCGAACATTTATTGGCATTTAACATTCGTAAATATGCAGATCAATATGATCATTTCGATATTATCGATATCTCTCCAATGGGCTGCCAAACAGGCTACTATTTAGTGGTAAGCGGTGAGCCTTCTGTAGAAGATATCATTGACTTAATGGAATCCACAATGAAAGAAGCGGTAGAAATCACTGAGATTCCTGCTGCAAATGAAAAACAGTGCGGCCAAGCGAAGCTTCATGACCTTGAAGGTGCTAAACGCTTGATGCGTTTCTGGCTGGACCAAAGCAAAGAAGACTTGAAGCAAGTATTTGCTTAATATTCAAAGACACAAAAAAGATCCGTCCATTTTTAGGACGGATCTTTTCTTTCTTCATCCTGAATATGTTCTTTTTCTTCTATTTCTTCTTCATCCAGGTCCGCTATGCTGTTTTCGTCGCTTTTTGCCTCTGGCTTTTCGGTTATGGGGTCTACTGTATGCTGATATTTATAGGCTTTTGATGTGGTCACTACAGCCAGAAGAAGAACGATGATAACAATGATAACTGCAATGACAATCATAGTTATGACTAATCCATTCATTTTAAATTGCCTCCTGTTATTTATCTGGCTCTAAGTTTATCATGACTCATTAATATTGCTACAGTAATTTCTATCATTTTCAACAAATTCCACCTTTTTCAAATAAAATTTGATACTATTGAAAGAAGGAGGGGATACAATGACTTTGTCTTCCATGATGGGTGCCCAAGTATCGGAATTGAGGCATACGCTAAATCTGAACTTGCTGAAAAGCCAAATGACGACTGAAACAGCTCAAGCTGCAGTCATGCTGCAGAAGATGGCGCCGCCAGCCGCTTCATCACCACATCCCTATAAAGGAATCTCAGTTGATGTAAAGGCTTGAAAAACTTATAAAAATAATTCCCGCAGACATTGAGGATGACCTGGATGTCTGCGGATTTTTTTTTGGAATTATCGACTGATTTTTAATGAAGATGCCTGATGTAGTTGGGATCTATGCTTTTACCTTCTTTGCGCGCGAATTTTTCCTTCAGCGTCTCCAGTAAATATTGCCGGATGAAATATTCTAATTCATCGTCTCTCATATCTTTGACAATCGACATCAGCTCTTCACGGTCAAAATGTTCAAGAACAGTAAATGTAATTGTATCCAAATCTTCTTCATCGCCAGAAAGCCGATCTCTATACATTGCAAACAGTTCATCAACTAACCTCATTTTCAAACTTCCTTTCTGTAAATTAGGTCTATATTTAGGGGACAAATTATCTAGCCGTTTTTGTTCTTCCAACATACTATGTAAGGAGTATTTATTTAGATTTTATATATTATATATACCCTGTTAGGAATAAATTAATCTTTTGAAGCAGGAGAAGGCGGTTGTTTGCATTGAAAACCATGATACCAATTCTGGCATTGGCCGGGGGAGTTTTTACATCCACATTTTTAGGGGCATGGAATCCATTGATATTGACTCTTTTATGCGCTATTGCCATTGATTATTTAACAGGACTTGTTGCCTCAGCCATTGAAGGAAGACTTTCCAGTTCGGCCGGTTTTAAAGGCATCCTTAAGAAAATCATCATTTTTAGCATTGTAGCTGCAGCACATTTCCTTGATTTGATCCTGAAGACAAATGACCTCCTCCGAGATGCGACCATCCTCTTCTATCTCTGCAATGAAATCATCTCCATTCTGGAGAATGCAGGGAGAGCAGGCTTGCCGCTGCCAGACTTCATTAAAGACAAAATTGAAATGTTGAAAAAGAAAAACAAAAAGGAATAGGACATATCCGTCGGGGTTGAATTCACTCCTCAGTAATCCGGGGTATAATTTTTTTGTCTTTGTGGGAAACGAAAGATATAACCCTCGGAAGGTGGAAGAACTGATGAGTGAAGAAAAGAAGACGTATTACATCGAAGTGGGGAGCGGGGAGATTTCCTCCAGTGCCACTGATTCTCCATGGAATTTTAAAATTGAGGCAACAGACGAAGAAATCACACAGTTGAGGGAGATTTTTGATTCGAATTATTCAACCGGGTGGCAAGGGTTTCTCAGGTCCCATGTTCCATACATCCAGTACCACTATGATCGTGAAAATGACGCATATGATCGAAACCTTCAGCAGATTTACCAAATGATACATGATCTTGGCGATGAAGAAGCACGCACTCACATAGATTCCATGGGGATATTAGAAGCCACCCCTACAAAGGATGAGGAATAAAACAAAGAAGCGGACGCTGCTGCCGGAAGCGTCCGCTCTTTTATTTGTTCTGAATTATTAGAAATTCACTTCCTGTGCATTATCCAGGATATCCTGCGGGACTGTGATGTTCAAATTTTTATTGTAATCTGAATAAGTCCCTTTCATTTCTTGTTTCATTTGGATGGATTGAGTATCGTCAACTTTCATTTCGATATCTGTTGTCATGTTCAAAGCATCTGTCAGGAACGTTTCTTTATTTATCAGGATTTCGTAATTTGCTCCATTGAACTTGATATTTTTGAGCATTCCTTCATTTTCCTTCAATTGTTCCGGCATCATTTGATTCATGGAATCCTTTAATAATTGGTCGAATTTATCTCCGGAAGCCTTCAATTTTAAAATGAAGTGTTTATCATCCTGTTCAAATGAAAAATCATCTGCGTACTGTTTCAGCTTCTTCAATTCTTCCCCTGGATTTGTTTGATAATCAGACATTTGCATGATCTGATCTGAGAATTCTTTCGGCATCTTCATCCATTTTTGCTGCGTTGGGTCAAACATGAAAAATCCATCTTTTGTTAAATAGGACTCCGTCTCATAATTTTGGAGTGCATTACTGCCTGCTTCACCAGATGCATCTCCCATTTCCATTTTCATTTTTTGGTGTAGGGACAATGGTTCTTGAACCATTTCCATTTCAATATGAGAAACCGTTTGAATTGGAGCTGATTGTTGGCTGCTTTCCATGTGCTGCTTTAAATCCATTACAGCGGAGAGACTTTTTACGTCTTTTGAAGCATCTAATGATTTTTCAAAAACTTGTTCTAGTGTTAAAGTACTTTTAGAATCTTTTTCTGAGGATTCCCTTTTTCCGGAATCCACTTGTTTGGCCGTTTGATTGCACGCTGCCAGTGAAAATGCAAGCAGCAGCACCAGGATGGCCGAAGTGATTATTTTCAAAATGAACAACTCCTTTTTATTGATCCATACCTCTTTACGAACGGATTGGTAAAATGTTTCATAAAAAGGATATTTCATCCTTTATACCCAGTTCATTCATAAGGATAGCATACTAAGAAAGGGAAATTGGTAGCTAAATAATGGAAAAATTTCTAGATCAGAATGGAAATACTGTAAGTCTGTGTTTCGAAAGAGATTGTTTTAATGAAAGTGCAAGCCACGTTTTTGTCATCAGTCGATTTAATGGGGAGTGGCTGCTGACGAATCACCCGAAAAGGGGATTGGAATTCCCGGGCGGAAAGCAAGAGGCTGGTGAAACAATAGAAGACGCCGCAATAAGAGAAGTCTATGAAGAAACAGGCGGAATAATCGGGTTCCTTACATATGTAGGAGAGTACAAGGTGGAAATCACAGAATCCGATAAACAATTTGTCAAAGCCATCTTTTTCGCTGAAATCGAAACGATTCATGAAAAGGATGATTATATGGAGACAAGGGGACCTGTCCTGATTTCTGGTAATATATTGGACCACTCACAAAAAGAATCCTATAGTTTCAACATGAAAGACAGGGTGCTGCCATTGTCCTTGGAAATGTTGAAAAACAGGGGGATCTTATTGGATTAAAATGAAAATGCACCATCCAGCGATGGTGCATTTTCTAAAGGATATTCATTCCCTGTCATCTTTGATTAATTTCTTTTCCAGCAGGGCAACCAACTGATACATAATCGTTGCGAACACTGCGATGAGCAATAGGGAGAGCAGTACAAGACTGAAGTTGAATACTTGGAATCCATAAATGATCATGTATCCCAACCCGCGGGAGGAAACCAGAAACTCGCCGACAATAACCCCTACCCATGAAAGTCCGACATTCACTTTCAATGTTGAAATGATGCTTGGAAAGGACGATGGAAGGACGGCATCGCGGAAAATTTGCCATCGATTTGCTTCAAATGTCTGCATCACTTTAATGTAGTTGGGATCTGTCCCTCGAAATGCTGTATAAATGACAATTGTGGTGATGATGACTGAAATGATGGTTCCCATTGCAATGATGGATGTGAGTCCCGGACCTAAAGCGACAATAAGTATCGGGCCGAGCGCCACTTTAGGCATGGCATTCAATATGACGAGATAAGGATCCAGGATTTTGGATAAAATTGGGGACCACCAAAGGATGGCTGCAAACAATGTCCCTAAAAGAGTTCCAAGAAGAAAGCCTACTATGGTTTCAGTCACCGTAAACAGCAGGTGATTGAACAGGCTCCCATCCTGGATCTTCACAAGCAGCAATTCCCATACTTTCGAAGGTGAACTGAATATCAACGGGTCGATCCATTCATGACGGCTAGCTGTTTCCCATAGAAAAAAGAACAGGATGAAGATGCAGACTTGATAGAAGCGCACCCATTTTCGTTCATTCTTCAATTTTTGTTTAAATTCATCATGAAGGAGTGCTTGTTGATCTTGGGCTGCTTTCAAGGCTCTCCAACTCCTTCCAAATAGTCTGGAACAGTTCTGAATATAACGGATGGCTTCTGCTTTGAAATGGAGTAAGGTTTCTTAATTCTTCCGGAATGGTAAATACTTGATGAAGCCGTCCGGGTTTAGCTGAAAATAGAAAAACGCGGTCGCTCATGGAAATGGCTTCACCTATATCATGGGTAACAAGGATAGCAGTCTTTTTGTACATTTTTAAGGTCTCGAATACTAGATCCTCAAGCTTTAATTTTGTTTGATAATCTAGTGCTGAGAATGGCTCGTCAAGCAGCAGAAGCTTTGGATTGACAGCGAGCGTCCTGGCGAGTGCTGCCCTTTGGCGCATCCCTCCAGAAAGCTGTCTCGGAAACTGCTTCTCCACACCTTCCAGTCCGATCTCATTTAATAGCCCTAGTGCTGCGGCTCTCGTTTCATTGTTCAGTTGATTCATCAGCTTCAATCCCAGCAATATATTTTCTTCAATGTTCTTCCAAGGAAAAAGATAGTCCTGCTGAAGCATGTAGCCGATTGAAAAGCGTTTTTTCTGCAATGGATCATTTTCAAGGTAGATGCTTCCCGAAGTAGGCTGTATCAACCCTGAAATGATTGAGAGCAAGGTTGTTTTCCCACAGCCGCTTGGGCCGAGAAAGGAGATGAATTCTCCTTCCTCCACTTCAAAGCTGATATCCTCAAGCGCTTTAATCGCCGTTTTTGGGGTAAAATAACTGTGGTGAATTTGGATGGCTTTCAGGAAGCTCATTTCGGATGCCCCCTTATTTTTTGATTACTTTTTCTGCAATGGACGTATTGACCAGAGTGCTGTGGTCGATTTGTTTTGGCAGTTCGCCTGCTTCATTCATGATGTTCTGAAGGTTATTCCATTCGTCTTCATCCAGTATCGGATCAGTGGCAAATGATCCTTGTGCCTTATAGCGGTCGACTACTGTTTCAATCAATCCGAGGTCGGTGTTTTCAAAGAATGGGGCGATGACTTTTGCCGTTTCAGCTGCACTGTGGCTGTCTACCCATTGCTGTGCCTTATAGATGGCACGAGTGAATTTTTCAACTGTATCTTTGTTTTTCTTCATATAGCTTTGTTTAGCCATAAACGTGGTATAAGGAACGTGGCCTGATTCTTTACCAAATGAAGCAACAATGTGCCCTTTACCTTCTTTTTCAAAAATGGAGGCAGTAGGTTCGAATAATTGGACGAAATCGCCTGTTCCGGAAGCAAAGGCATTTGCGACATTGGCAAAATCAATGTTTTGAATCAGGTTAAGGTCTTTATGAGGATCGATTCCATGATTCTTGAGAACGAATTCCCCGACCATCTGGGGCATTCCGCCTTTTCTTTGCCCCAGGAACGTAGTCCCCTTAAGCATATCCCAGTTGAAATTATCGATTTTATCGCGGGAAACAAGGAAAGTTCCATCTGTCTGTGTCAACTGGGCGAAGTTGATGACCGGATCACTGGAGCCTTGAGCATAAACGTAGATACTTGTTTCAGATCCAACCAATGCAACATCAGCACCGTTTGAAATGAGAGCTGTCATCGTTTTATCTCCACCAGGGGTCGTGGTCAGGGTTACATCCAATCCCTCGTCTTTAAAAAATCCTTTTTCGATGGCCACATATTGTGGAGCATAGAAGATGGAGCGCGTCACTTCTGCAATTCGGACTTTCTTAAGTGATTCTTTTTTATCACTGCAGCCTGCAATAGAGAAAACCAACATGGCTGAAAGCAAAATGGTGAGGCCTATTTTGATTTTCTTCCTCATAAATAAATCCCCCTTATGTTCTGGCTGGGCCAGACATCATGATACATGCCTATAAAGCAAGATACGATATCGTATGAAACTTGCAAAAATGTGTGAATGCCTATAAAAAATAATTCGAAAGGAGGAGACGCAGAGAATGGTGGAATCATTGAAACTCATAAGCAAGTGGAAATTTCCTTCCCCAAATCCGAAGGTCCGCCTCTATATGGTTGAGTACTTTTCTTCAGGCTTAAGGGTAAAAGGCTTGATGGCAGAACCAGATGACGAAAAACAGTACGAGGGATTCCTTTATCTACGCGGAGGCATCAAGCGTGTCGGCATGGTGAGGCCGGCAAGGATCGCCCAGTTTGCATCTGAAGGGTTCATTGTGTTCGCACCCTATTATCGAGGAAATGAAGGCGGAGAAGGAAATGAAGACTTTGCAGGCGATGATAGGGAAGATGCCTTTTCTGCATTTGATTTGTTAAAGGATTACCCGCGTCTCAAGGATGGGAGAATTCATGTTTTCGGATTCTCCAGGGGAGGTGTCATGGCACTATTGACAGGGATTCATCGGTCGGAGACTTCATCCATTGTGACATGGGGCGGGGTTTCAGATATGCACTTAACCTATAAAGAAAGAAAAGATCTGCGAAGGATGATGAAACGTGTAATCGGAGGGACACCTAATAAGTTTCCTGAACGATATGATTGGAGGACGCCGATACATGACCTTGAGAATCTTAGGGCCCCGGTTTTGATCATTCATGGTGCGCTGGACAAAAATGTATCGGCGGAGCATGCAAAACGTTTGGAAAAACAATTAAAAAAGCTGGGTAAATCCCATGAAACATGGTATTTTAATGAATATACACATTATTTTCCGCCGAGTGTCAATCGGCAAGTAGTTCAAAAATTGACCTCATGGATGAAAAGCCAATCCCGTTCTTCATAAAGTCAAAATCTGTTGGAAAAGGAGAATGAATCATTATGGGGATGCCATTAGAATTCAATACGATGATCGTTACAAAAGGAAATGAAAAAAGGCTGGAGGAAAACATGTTTTCCTTGGTAAAGGATGGGTACAGGATCTATCCGCTCGATATCCCGATTGAAGTAAAGCGCACGAAAGATGGGGAGAGCACCGGGATCGCAGTGATCCAAAAACTTGAAATGCAAGATGACAAAACGATGATCGTTTATCAACTCATTTCGTTATACACTACTAATTAAATTACATAAAAATAGTTGAGCTGGCTGATTGAGTACTTAAAAGGCTGGTGCGAAGAAAAAGACATTGCCTGCTTCGTGCGGGAGCGTCTTTTTTGTGCTTTTTAATATTTTTGGGGCAGTTTAGATTCCAATAATAGGAAAGTTGAGCGGTTGAGTCAAAAAGTTGCGGGGTTAACCGGAAAAGTGCGGCGGTTACGCCCGAAAGTTGCGGGGTAAATTGGAAAAGTTGAGCGGTCAACGCCAAAAGTACGGAGCAAATGCCGCCCAATCGCCGCGCCGCCATGAAAATCCATCGATACCCGCCAAATAAAAAAAGAGCAGCCAATTGCCGGCTGCTCTCTTTCTGTTTATTTCAGCGGTCCGCCCAATTCTGCAATTTCTTCTTTGACATTGGCGAACTTTTTGAAGTTTTCCTGAAATTTGCTGCTTAGTTCTTGTGCTTTCTTCTTGTAGGCTTCTTGATCCAGCCATGTTTTGTTCGGTTGAAGGACATCATCCGGAACACCAGGAACATGAATTGGAACGGACAATCCGAAAATATCATCCTTAACCGTCTCTACGTTTGTCAATTCACCTTCAAGGGCTGCCTGTACCATTGCGCGTGTATAGCTTAGTTTCATCCGGCTTCCTACACCGTACTCACCGCCGGTCCATCCTGTATTCACCAAGAAGACCTGGACGTTATGCTCGCTGATTTTTTTGCCAAGCATTTCCGCATATTTCGTTGCTGGAAGCGGAAGGAATGGCGAACCAAAGCATGTTGAGAATGTAGCTTGCGGAGATGTGATTCCGCGTTCTGTGCCGGCAAGCTTTGATGTGTATCCGCTTAAGAAGTGGTACATAGCCTGCTCTTTTGTTAATCTGCTGATAGGAGGCAGCACTCCGAATGCATCTGCCGTCAAGAAAATGATTGTGTTGGGATGACCGGCAATGCTAGGCTCTACAATGTTATCTATGGCTTGCAGCGGATAGGCTGCACGAGTGTTTTCTGTAAGAGTTGTATCATCATAGTCTGCCACTCTTGATTTTGGATCAAGCATGACGTTTTCTAAAACCGATCCGAAGCGGATGGCATTAAAGATCTGTGGTTCTTTCTCTTCGGAAAGGTTGATGCACTTGGCATAGCATCCGCCTTCGATATTGAATACTCCGTTTGAAGACCAGCCGTGCTCATCATCACCGATTAAGCGGCGGTTCGGATCTGCAGACAAAGTGGTTTTCCCTGTTCCGGAAAGACCGAAGAAAAGTGCTACGTCGCCTTCCAGCCCTACGTTTGCAGAACAGTGCATAGGAAGGATGTCTTTTTCAGGAAGCATATAGTTCATGACGGAGAAAATGGATTTTTTCATTTCTCCAGCATATTCTGTACCACCGATCAAGACTGTACGGCGTTCGAATGAGACGATGATGAATGTCTCTGAATTGGTGCCATCCACTTTTGGATCAGCAAGGAAGGTAGGAGCAGAAATCACAGAGAATTCTGCTTCGTGGCTGCGAGCCTCTTCCTCAGTAGGACGGATGAAAAGCTGATGCACAAATAGGTTGTGCCATGCATATTCATTAACCACCCTGATTGGCATGCGGGATTTTGAATCAGCTCCTGCAAAGCCGTTGAAGACAAAAATTTCATCTTTTTCTTTCAAGTGATCAATAACTTTATTATATAAACGATCGAATGCTTCTGAAGAAATCGGGGTATTTACACTGCCCCAGTCAATTTTATCGCGTGTGGAAGGTTCATCAACGATAAACTTATCTTTAGGGGATCTCCCTGTATATTTTCCTGTTTCTGCCCGGACTGCACCAGAGGAAGTCAGTACACCTTCTTTACGGTTCAGGACTTTTTCCACGAGCTGTGGAACAGATAGCTGCATTTGAATGTTATGACCGTTTAAAAGTTCTAATAATTTATTTGAGATGCTTACTGAACTCATACAGTATTAACCTTCCTTTATCAAATTATTTTAAGTAAACGTTTTCTTTCTCGAGAATTAGTATAACACATTTATCGCATTAATCTATACTATTGGTGTCCAATTTTTTTGATTGTTTTTGTTTTGTAACAATTCTTGAATTATATGTAAAAGATCAAGAGAGTCTCTTCTGGCGGTTGATATATATAGGAAGTAACGCCAAAGAATTTGCTATCTTTCTATCAAAAAAATGTTAGAAAAGGACAATCCTTATTTTAAGGGATTGTTTGAAATATTCCAAGCTTCTTTCTTCCATTAAATTCTTAAATAAATATTGCGAAAGTTATTGACGCTAAAGGTGCAGTACGTTATGATTTTACCTTGAACGGATACTCTTATCCTGAGCTGGTGGAGGGACAGACCCTATGAAACCCAGCAACCTGCTCAACTGAAAACAACTTTGTTTTTTGAGAAAAGGTGCTAAACTGACGCAAGGTGCAACCTTGAACGATAAGGGTGAAAGGCTCGATGATGCAATCAAAACCTTTCCTCACATTATACAAAGGGAAGGTTTTTCTTTTTGTGTAAAAACATATCGCGTCTTAGCTTACATGATATGACATGTTGATCATGATAATGTATCAACGTTTATTTCATACTACTAAGGGAAATGAGTACCGTGAAACGAACTTAAGCAGAAAAAGGATCGTTTCAGCCGGATGCGGTAAGCAAAAGGCTCCTCGCTCTGCACATTAATAAGGAGGAACATTGATGTCAACAAAACGCCGTTTATTTACATCTGAATCTGTTACTGAAGGTCATCCGGATAAAATCTGCGACCAAATTTCAGATTCCATTCTTGATGCAATCATTGCAAAAGATGCCAATGCTCGTGTAGCATGTGAAACTTCAGTGACAACTGGACTTGTCCTTGTCGCAGGGGAAATTACAACAAGTACGTATGTGGATATTCCGAAAATCGTTCGGGAAACCATTGCCAATATCGGATATACTCGTGCAAAATATGGCTTTGATGCTGAAACATGTGCAGTATTGACCTCCATTGATGAGCAGTCTGCGGACATCGCTATGGGTGTAGACCAGGCATTGGAAGCACGTGAAGGCCAAATGTCCGATGAGGAAATCGATGCAATCGGAGCAGGGGACCAAGGTCTTATGTTCGGATTTGCCTGCAACGAAACGAAAGAATTAATGCCATTGCCAATCTCTTTGGCTCATAAATTATCCCGCCGTTTGACTGAAGTTCGTAAAGAAGAGATCCTTCCTTACCTTCGTCCGGATGGAAAAACTCAAGTAACTGTGGAATATGATGAAAACGATAAGCCTGTCCGTATCGACACAATCGTTATTTCCACTCAGCACCACCCTGAAGCTACACTTGAGCAAATCAAGCGCAACTTGAAAGAATACGTCATCGATCCAGTTGTTCCAAAAGAATTGATCGATGAAGAAACAAAATACTTCATCAACCCTACTGGCCGTTTCGTAATCGGAGGACCTCAAGGGGATGCAGGATTGACTGGCCGCAAAATCATCGTTGATACTTACGGCGGATATGCTCGCCACGGCGGTGGTGCATTCTCTGGTAAAGATGCGACTAAAGTTGACCGTTCTGCTGCATACGCTGCTCGCTACGTTGCGAAAAACATCGTCGCTGCAGGATTGGCAGATAAAGTTGAAGTTCAGCTTGCATACGCTATCGGTGTAGCACAGCCAGTATCAATCTCTGTTGATACATTTGGTACAGGAAAAGTTTCGGAAGATGTATTGGTTGATGTAATCCGTGATAACTTTGACCTTCGTCCTGCTGGAATCATCAAGATGCTTGATCTTCGCCGTCCTATCTACAAGCAGACAGCTGCATACGGACACTTCGGACGCAATGATCTTGATCTTCCTTGGGAAAGAACAGATAAAGCTGAAGCATTGAAAACTCAAGCATTAAGCTAATAGAAACTCAGAGAATAAAAAGTGGAGCTGCTAATAATGCAGCTCCCTTTCTTGTATTTCAGTATATATTGAAGGGCTGAAATGATCTCAAACTTCACTGATGAAAGTACTAATATTTCCAGTGTGAAATTTGAGGATTTGAAACTGCATTTTTAGGGAAAAAGTGATACTATAGGATAGTATGATTTCAGGCATAACGTGTCTTTTGACGGTTGTCTGGACATGATTCAGTTTTGTATGATGGAATTTGTTATAAAAAAACCTTATTGGAGTAGGTGCTACATAATGTGCGGATTTATTGGATGTGTACATGATCGAGCTGTCGAGCTAAGTGAAAAAGATCAGCAGCTTTTTAAAAATATGAATAATATTATTACCCACCGTGGTCCGGATGACGACGGATACTTTGCGGACGGACATATACAGTTCGGATTCCGCCGCTTAAGCATCATCGACTTAGAAGCTGGACATCAGCCTCTTACTTATGAAAATGAGCGCTATTGGATCATCTTTAATGGTGAAATTTATAATTACGTAGAACTTCGCGAAGAGCTTTTGAACAAGGGTCTTACATTCCAGACTTCTTCGGATACAGAAGTCATCATTGCTTTATACAGCCATATGAAAGAAAAGGCAGTGGAAAAACTGCGCGGTATGTTTGCTTTTGTCATCTGGGACAAAGAAGAACAAGTATTATTTGGCGCCAGGGACCATTTCGGCATCAAGCCATTCTTCTATAAAGAAGATGGAAACCGTACGTTCTTTGGCTCAGAGAAGAAGAGCATCCTTTTAGCAATGGATGAGGATGTACTTGACTACGATTCTGTCCAGCATTATATGACATATCAATATGTCCCTGAACCAAAAACGATGACTAAAGGAATCCAAAAGCTTGAGCCGGGTCATTATTTCACGAAAAAAATCGGCCAGCCAATGGATATCAAGCGCTACTGGAAAGCCGCATTTCACCCGGTCTCAAAGCCTGAAAATGAATTTATTAAAGAAATCAAGGATGTTCTATTCGATTCTGTCAATATGCATATGCGAAGCGATGTGCCTGTAGGCTCCTTCCTTTCCGGAGGGATTGATTCATCCATCATCGCCTCTATCGCAAAGGAACACCACCCAAATATCAAGACATTCTCTGTCGGATTCGAACGCAATGGCTTCAGTGAAATCGATGTTGCCAAAGAGACAGCCGACAAGCTTGGTGTTGAAAATATCAGCTATGTGATCACACCGGAAGAATACATGAAGGAACTCCCTAAAATCATGTGGCATATGGATGATCCTTTGGCAGATCCTGCGTGTGTGCCATTGTATTTCGTTGCCCGCGAAGCAAGGAAGCATGTAACGGTCGTCTTATCAGGCGAAGGCGCGGATGAATTATTCGGGGGCTATAATATCTATCGCGAGCCTCAATCGCTCGAAGTATTCAATAAGATTCCTGATGCGGGTAAAGCAATGCTCCGTTCATTGGCAAAAATCCTTCCGGAAGGCGTAAGGGGCAAAAGCTTTATCGAGCGCGGCGTCACCCCAATGGAAGAACGCTACATCGGAAATGCAAAAATGTTCTCCGAAGAAGAAAAACGCGAATTATTGCCTAAGTATAGAACAGGACTGGATTATACCAGTATCACAAAACCTTTATACTCCGAAACATTCGGATATGACCCGGTTGATAGAATGCAATATATCGATATCCATACTTGGATGAGAGGGGATATCCTCTTAAAAGCGGATAAAATGACTATGGCGAACTCTCTGGAATTGCGTGTGCCATTCCTGGATAAGAATGTGTTCGATGTCGCTTCTAAAATTCCGACAAGCTTAAAAACAGCGAATGGAACAACAAAGTATATCCTTCGTAAAGCAGCCGAGGGTGTTGTACCTGACCATGTCCTTACAAGGAAGAAGCTTGGATTCCCTGTACCGATCCGCCATTGGCTGAAAGATGAAATGAACGAGTGGGCGAAAAACATCATCCGCGAAAGCGAAACGGATCATATCATCAATAAGCAAGTGGTTTTGAACCTGCTTGAAGAGCATTGCCAAGGAAAAGCAGACAACAGCAGAAAAATCTGGACAGTCCTTGTCTTCATGATCTGGCATGCTGTATATAAAGAAAACAAGTACGACTTTCAAAACGAATATAAAATAAAAAAAGCAGAAACTGTACAACCTTAATTGAGTAGTAAGGAAGCCGTTTAACTGCAATTGCACCCAGGTTCGGAGGAATTCCTTCCTGGGTGCTTTTATTTTATCTATTTTTGGGTTTTTGAAATTGACTTATAATACTGTCCTTTTTCAGCGTACTCCCTTGAAATCCGCTCCATTTCACTGACGTCATGCTCATTTAGTTCTCTAATCACTTTTGCGGGTCTTCCGAATGCCAGCGTATTAGGAGGAATGACTTTCCCTTGGGGAATGAGGCTTCCTGCGCCGATAAATGCACCTTCCCCTATTTCAGCATTATCAAGGATGATGGAGCCCATGCCAATAAGGGCCTTTTTTCGGATTTTACAGCTATGCAAAATAACTTGATGCCCGATCGTCACTTCATCCTCCAGGATCAAGGGATTCCCTGGGCTTTGGTGAAGGACGGAATTATCCTGGATATTTACTTTATTACCGATGATGGTAGGAGCGACATCACCCCGAATGACTGTATTGAACCAGATGCTTGAGTATTCCCCTATTTGCACATCGCCAGTTACAGTAGCAAAGTCGGCGATGTATGCCGTATCTGCAATGACGGGGGATTTGTCTTTGTAAGGATAAATCATGAGTAAGCTTCCTTTCTGAATGGGATATTAATATTAACCAAATTCTATCGGAAAAGCAGGAACTTGTGTAATTTTTTTCTTTTGGGAATATAATTTTTATAATCTACGCGGGTTTAGTATAATCATAAGAAGATACAAAGGAGGAAGGAACATGTGGAAATGGGAAGCAGAAGGTTCCGCTAAGGCAGTGATCGTCATTGTCCATGGAGCGATGGAGCATCATGGACGCTATGGATGGCTGATTGAAATGTGGCGTTCTTCAGGTTATCACGTGGTGATGGGAGACTTGCCGGGCCAGGGAATGACATCTAGATCCCAGCGAGGGCATATCGATTCCTTTGATGATTATATTATTGAGGTCAAAGATTGGATCCAGGCAGCCTATCAATTCGATCTGCCTGTATTTTTGCTTGGACACAGCATGGGCGGCTTGATTGCGATAAGGGCCATCCAGGAGCATAAACTTAATCTTGCGGGTGTCATCCTTTCATCCCCATGTGTTGGGCTTGTCAAATATCCGCCGAAGATTGTCGGCATGATTTCCTATGGGCTGAATGCCCTTATGCCTACGGTTAAATTCCCAAGCGGATTAACCATTGATATGGCGACCAGGAATGAGGAAGTAAGGGAGATCGATGTGAACGATACCCTTTATGTCACAAAAGTTTCAGTCAGGTGGTACAGGGAGCTTGTACACGCGATGAAGCTTGCGTTCGCTAATATGTCAAAAATTCCTGACCTGCCCCTTTTGGTTATGCAGGCAGGAGATGATAAAATAGTCAATAAGACTGTCGTGAAAGATTGGTTCAATCAAGTTCCTATGTCCGAGAAGCATTTTAAGGAATGGACCAAATGCTATCATGAAATTTATAACGAACCAGAGAGAGAAGAAGTTTTTGCTTATTCAAAAAGCTTCATCGATAATCGTCTACGCTCTTTGGGCTATGTAGTGGAATGAGGTGAAATCATGTCAATTCCTTCTCAGCCTTTTTCATTGATGAATCAGGTATACCGAAAAGTTTTTCCGATTGTTCACAGGGAACTTGCCATCTGGAAGGATAAGGCGGAAGCCATACCAAATACAGAATTGCGAAATCAGGCGCTTGCCAGCATTGAACATAAAACCTTTCATTGTGAAGGCGGATCAATCATGGCTTTGCTTGCCATGCAAGAAAGAGAAAAAGCGATCAAATTCATCGTGGCTTATCAAACCATCAGCGACTACCTGGACAATTTATGTGACCGAAGCACATCATTGGACCCGGATGATTTTGCAGCCCTTCATGAATCCATGAGGGATGCCTTGACGGTGGGAGAACCCGTGAAAAATTACTACAGGCTTCGTCAAGACCAGGATGATAATGGGTACTTGGCATCCTTGGTGAGGACCTGCCAGGATGTATTAAGTGAGATCAGCCCATATGCTGATATAAAAAAATATCTTCTAGAACTTTGCCAATACTACTGTGATCTGCAGATACATAAACATGTGAGGGTCGAAGAACGTGAAGGCCGTCTGCAAAAATGGTTTGACGGATACAAGAGCCAGCTTCCGGATATGGGCTGGCACGAATTTTCAGCTTGTTCAGGATCGACTCTGGGGATTTTTTGCTTAGTTTCATATGCTCTAAGAAGCGATTTTCAGACAGAGTATGCTGAGATCATCCGAAATGGCTATTTTCCTTATATTCAAGGACTGCACATTCTGCTTGATTATTTTATCGATCAGGAGGAAGACCGCGATGGAGGAGACCTTAATTTCTGTTTTTACTACGAAAATGATGAAAAATTGCTGGAACGCTTGAAGCATTTTGTGGCGCAGGCGGATAAATATACCGAGAAGCTGCCGCATCAGAAATTTCACAAGCTCATCAATCGCGGATTGCTCGGTGTCTATCTATCCGATGACAAAGTCCATGAGCAGAAGCATATTCAGACAATTGCCAAGAAAATCATGAAAGCCGGGGGAGCGATCAGCTACTTTTTCTATTGGAATGGCCGGATGTATCGTAAAGTTCAAAAGGCGATCCCGGCAGGTCTGGCAAAAACATTAGCGAAATAATTAGATTTGATAGAAGAGAGGCATCTTTTGGATGCCTCTCTTTTCTTTTGGTTCTTTTGTCTTATTTTGTAAAAAAGAGGTAGTCCATTTGCATCATTTCTTATCTGAATAGGTGGATTTTTCTGAATTATGCATTAATATCTAACATATAAACAAATATTTACACTTAAGGGGGAAGAAAGTTTGAAAGCAAAAAAAGTTCTTTCAATGGCCATGGTGGCAGCCCTAAGTCTAGGGGCATTCGCGCTGCCAGGCAGCAGCTACGGCAAGCAGGCAGAGGTTAAGACGGCAGCAGCACAATCAGCCAGCTCAGATTATTCAAATGGCGGTCCGGTGGATTTGGCGGTTGCCAATCAGGACAAGCTGATTGAAATGCTGAAAAAGGATGGAGTCATTTCCAAAAATGCTACAGCTGAAGAAGCTGAAAAGGCAGTGAATAAATTTCTTCAGAAGAAAGCAAAGAGTGTACAGCTGAATGGAACGACAGACGGTGAATTGAAAAAAGACCAAGAAAAAGTGAAAGATAAAGCAAAAGAAAACTTGAAGAAACATAAAGGGATCACCCAGGGAAAAGGAACTAAAAAAGGGCACACAAAAGACAAAGTGGATAATGTGAAAGAAGAAAAATTCAACGGCTCCGAACGCAAGGATAAAGTCCTCGTGCTTATGGTCGAGTATCCTGATTTCCCGCATAATAACATTGGGCCGGATGAATCTGATATGTATTATAAGGATTACACACAACAGCATTATCAGGATATGATTTTCGGAGATGATGGCTATACAGGTCCAGACGGACAAAAATTCATCTCTGTCAAACAATTTTATGAACAGCAGTCAGGGGGAAGCTATACTATCGACGGCCAGGTAGGCGGATGGTATATGGCACAGCATCCTGCAGCCTACTATGGCGGCAATGGTGCAAGCGGAAGTGATGCCAATGCAAGGGGTCTCGTCAAAGAAGCACTTGCTGCAGCAGCAAAGGATCCAAATGTCAACTTGGCTGACTACGATCAGGAAGACCGCTACGATCTTGATGGCGACGGCAACCTTCGCGAACCGGATGGACTTGTTGACCATCTAATGGTGATCCACTCTTCTGTCGGGGAAGAAGCAGGAGGCGGACAGTTGGGTGAAGATGCAATCTGGTCTCATCGCTGGAATTTAGGAAATCCATCTCCAATTGAAGGCACAACAGCAAATGTTCCATACTGGGGCGGTTCAATGGCAGCCTATGATTATACGATTGAACCTGCTGATGGAGCAGCCGGAGTATTTGCACACGAATACGGACATGATTTAGGTCTGCCGGATGAGTATGATACTCAATACACTGGTGCAGGTGAAGCAATCGGCTACTGGTCCATCATGGCAAGCGGAAGCTGGTCAGGTGATGTCCCTGGTACAGAGCCTTCCGGATTCAGTGCATGGTCCAAGGAATTCCTTCAAGCAGCTCACGGCGGCAACTGGCTGAAAGCTGCAGAGGTAAATCTAGAAGATCTCGATAAAAATGGCATGGAAGCTTTATTGGATCAAGCGAATACAAAAGGAACAAATCTGGATGCATTGAGAGTAAATCTTCCGAAGAAAGAAACGGTTGTCAACACTCCATATAGTGGAGACAATGAATATTTCAGCGGAAGCGGCAATAACCTTGATAATTCATTGACATTTGATCTTGATTTAACAAATGGAACATCTGCAGCCTTGAACTTCAAAACATGGTACCAAATCGAAAAAGATTGGGACTACGCTTCAGTTCAGGTAAGAGAGAAGGGTACTAAGGATTGGGCTACAGTAGCTGGAAACATTACAACTACTGCTGATCCAAACGGACAAAACCCAGGCGAAGGAATTACAGGAAGTTCAGACGGCTGGGTGGATGCTCAGTTTGATTTAAGCGCTTTTGCAGGCAAGAATATGGAAGTCAAATTAAATTATTTGACGGACGTTGCTGCCGCTGAGCCAGGATTCTATGTGGACGATTTATCTGCAACTGTAGATGGACAAGTCGTATTAGCCGATAATGCTGATGGCGACCAAGCTGTTGCATTAGATGGATTCGCAAAGAATAACGGAATCAAATTAACAGACCACTATTACTTGCTTGAGTGGAGAAACCACCAAGGCGTAGATACTGGCCTTGCTCATCTTCGCCGAGGCAACAGCCTTATGGAATATGATCCAGGACTCGTTGTATGGTATGTGGATGAAAATTATGATGACAACTGGACAGGCGTCCATCCAGGAGATGGATTCCTTGGAGTAGTCGATGCAGATCAGCATGCGCTGAGCTGGAGCGATAAAACAGTTGCATCAACACGCTACCAAATCCATGATGCTGCATTCAATATCAGCAAAGCAGATAAAATGTTCTTGGATTATACCGATCTTTTAGGAATTACAATGAAAGATAATCAAACAAAAGAAAATCCGTTGTTTGATGACAGTAATAATTATTCCAACAAAGCACTTCCAGACGCTGGACGCAACGTACCGGATTATGGCTTGAAAATCCGCGTTGTTGGCGAAAGCTCAGACCAGTCAGTTGGTAAAGTATTGATCTACAAATAAGAGTTGATAAAAAGATGGCAGGGGAATCCTGTCATCTTTTTCTTGTTAGAGGCAGTTTATTGGACATTAACTTTCCTGCACAAGATAATTATAAGTGTATATACAACTTGAGGAGTTGAAATAAATGTCCATCAAATTAAGCATCCTTGATCAATCCCCGGTATCAGAGGGAATGACTGCTGAGGAAGCGTTAAAAAATACAGTAAAGCTGGCGCAGCATGCAGAAAATTTAGGCTATGAGCGATTTTGGGTATCTGAACACCACGATACACGGACGCTTGCGGGATCTAGTCCTGAAGTGCTCATTTCACATATTGCTGCCAAAACAGAAAAGATTCGGGTAGGTTCCGGTGGAGTGATGCTGCCCCATTACAGCGCATATAAAGTAGCTGAGAACTTCCGGGTCTTGGAAGGTCTATCCCCGAACCGGATCGACTTGGGGCTGGGCAGAGCTCCTGGGGGCATGCCGAGGGCTTCGATTGCCCTTCAGGATGGGAATTACCGTGACATTGACCGATATCCAGAGCAAATAGATGATTTGCTCCATTACCTGAACGATTCCCATCCTGCGGATAGCCGTCTCCACGGTTTGAAAGCAAGTCCGCTTATTCAAACTGTTCCTGATGTATGGCTTTTAGGTTCAAGTGCATCCAGCGCAAGACTTGCTGCTGCGAAGGGGCTTCCCTATACATTTGCCCAATTCATCAATGGGGAAGGCGGGGAAAACTATACAAGGATCTACCGCGATAACTTTAAACCATCCAATCATTTGAAGGAACCGAAGAATATGGTTGCCGTATTTGCCATTTGCGGGGAAACACAACTGGAAGCAGAAAGAATGGCTTCAAGCCTGGATCTTTCACTTTTGATGATTGAACAAGGCATGTCATCAACCGGGACACCGAGCCCTGAGAAAGCGGCAGCTTATCAATACAGCCCATATGAACTAGCAAGGATCAAAGAAAATCGGAGAAGGATGATTGTCGGTACTCCTGAAGAAATGAAGAGAAAACTGGAAGAAATAAGTGCTGCCTACGGAACAGATCAAATCATGGTCGTTTCCATCATGTACAGCTTCGAAGACAAAATGAAGTCGTTCCGGTTAATTTCAGAAGCAGTAAACAGCTGACACAAAAAGACACAAGGCTTGGAGATAATCCCTATGCCTTGTGTCTTTTTACCTTTTTTCTATCGCGATGATGAATGGTGGATTATTCTGCTGGTTGAGAAACTTATATTCCAGCACATGTACGTCATTTTGATCCAGCTCTTTGACATATCGCAAAAGGTAGTCGCGTTCAACAGCACCTTCCCGATGTCCGTGATAGATGACTAATACAATGATTCCTTCAGGCTTTAACATGCTGATCAGCTGATCAATGGCGCTGATAGTTGTTCGCGGTCTTGTAACGATAGTCTTATCTCCGCCTGGAAGATAGCCTAAGTTAAAGACTGCACCTGCAATCCTGCCATGGTGGACAGGGGGAAGGGAATTCATCACGTGTTCATGCCCTTTTTGGAATAATGTCACACGATGCACAAGCTGGTGCTCCTCAAGTTTTTCCCTTGTAGCGAGAATGGCACTCTCTTGAACATCAAATCCATATACTCTGCCGTTCTCCCCCACTAATTGGGATAAAAATAATGTATCATGTCCATTGCCGATAGTGGCATCAACGGCAATATCTCCTTCAGCCACAGCCTGCTGCAGCAAAGCTCTGGCAAATGGAAGGACCCTTTCTAATTTCATGATCTCAGCTCCATTGTTCTTTCTTTATAAAATTTTCCTTGCCAGCTGTCCCGCTTTTTAAGTTCAGCATCAATGGCATTTAATACTGACCATTTATTGACGCTCCACATTGGTCCGATCATCAAATCGATCGGACCGTCCCCTGTGATCCGATGAACGATCATTTCAGGCGGCAAAATCTCCAGCTGGTCAACGACAAGGCTGACATAATCGTCAAATGACAGGAATTGAAGCATTCCTTTCTCATATTGTTTGACCATAGGAGTCCCCTTAAGGAGATGAAGAAGATGGATCTTGATTCCCTGTACATCCAATTGGGAAACCGCTCGGGCTGTTTCCATCATCATTTCATTATCCTCTTCCGGAAGACCGTTGATAATATGTGAACAAACACGTATGCCATGTTTACGCAGTTTCTCGACCCCTTCCTTATAGCAGGCAAAATCATGGGCCCTGTTGATTAATTCTGCCGTCTTTTCATGGACTGTCTGAAGTCCGAGCTCCACCCAAAGATAGGTCCGTTCATTCAACTCAGCCAAGTATTCGACAACATCATCCGGCAGGCAGTCAGGTCTTGTTGCAATAGAAATTCCCACAACATCCTCCTGCTGTAGTACTGTCTCATATTTTTCACGAAGAACATCGACAGGGGCATGGGTATTGGTGAAAGCTTGAAAGTAAGCCATATACTTTCCGTCCTTCCACTTCTGATGCATACGTCCTTTAATGTCCAAAAATTGCTTTTCTAAGGAATCTGCCCGATTTCCGGCAAAATCCCCAGAGCCTGCAGCACTGCAGAATGTACAGCCGCCGTGGGCAACGGTGCCATCCCGGTTTGGGCAGTCAAAGCCGCCATCCAGGGCCACTTTGAATACCTTATGCCCAAAATGGCTGCGTAAATGAAAATTCCATGTATGGTATCGTTTATCATCGCTTGCATATATAAAAGGGTTCGTCTGATTCAACTCAGGCAACCTCCCGACTTATGAATTCATAAAAGAAATTTTACCATGTAGGCTTGATGAATCCAATGAGATTCCGTATGACACTCATTTCCATCATAGCAGAGGTTGAAATGAACACAATAATCTTAGGAGCAAATTGCTTCTAAAGTCATAAAGAGGGGGGACCAATATGACCACAAGAGACTCAATGGATCAATTTATGCAGCAGTGCGAGGATACGATCCGAAATGCGCAGGAACACATGGTTTCCGGAAGTAAACAAGGCCACTATCACGATGTGGAATATTCAGAAGCAATGGGGCAGCTGGAGTCTGCATACAATGAATTGACTCATTTGGCTCAAAGTGCAAATGCCCAGCAGCGGGAAATGCTCCACAGAAAGAGGCTTCAGCTACAGCAGCTGCAAAATCAAATGATTCTCTTGAATCATGACCGTTAATGGGAGGCATTTATGAAGAAAAAATCAAAGCGAAATAATCCGGAACAAAAGACCCGTAATGGAGTCAACAATCAGGATGTAGAGTTAGGGAAAGATTACGATCCTGTGAAAGAATCAAAAAAACGGTATGAAAAAAAGGGACAGCCTATAAAATCCAAACAGCACATCGAAAATCCGGACTGACCCATAACATTTGCCTGCGGAATCATTCTGCAGGTTTTTTTTGTTTATTCAGCCGGCTATCTATAGGGGGCTGGTGTGCGGTGGGGCTTGATATTGCGATTTGCTCTGCACTTTTAGCGTTAACCGCTGAACTCGGGCGATTTACCCCGCAACTTTCGGGCGCAACCGCCGCACTTTTCAGGTTAACCCCGCAACTTTCAGGCTTAACCGCTCAACTTTCCTTTTATTGGGGTTATGGTCCAGGTTTTTAAGCGAATTTTTGCCAAAGGCATATGAAATGGACGGCATGATCTGCCGACTCCGTCCATTTGCTGCCTCAAGTGCGAGATTTGCAACCTCCCGCAGGATTTGCTCCGTACTTTTTGAGTTGACCGCCGCACTTTTCCGATTTACCCCGCAACTTTCGGGCGCAACCGCCGCACTTTTCAGGTTAACCCCGCAACTTTCAGGCTTAACCGCTCAACTTTCCTTTTATTGGGGTTAAAGTAGAGGCTTTAGCATGCGTTTTTGCGGCATGCATTCGAAAATGACTTCAGGCGCCTCCGCTTTTCTCTTTGTCCAGCTCCAGCGCCTAGCCCCTCGAGTCATAAGCCGTACCTCTACGGAAATCAGGATTTCCTTCGAGTTCCGTCTTATGCTGGTCGGGGCTGACCAAGGCGCCTCCGCTTTTCTCTTTGTCGAAAAAATAATTAGTTTTTCGAAATAAATCTATTGCGCCTTCATGATAAAAGGAATAAAATCGTTCTGGTATTCCAAATTAACAGCCGTTTGGAGGCGCACAAAAATGCCTAAACAACTTTGGTTATTGGTCATCGGGATGATGGTGAATGTCACTGGTTCTTCCTTTCTCTGGCCATTAAATACAATCTATATACATGATCAATTAGGGAAATCCCTTTCCACAGCAGGTCTCGTTCTCATGCTGAACTCTGCTGCCAGCGTCATCGGCAACTTGATGGGCGGCACGATGTTTGATAAAAAAGGCGGATACAGGACCATTCTTGCAGGCTTATCCATTACGATTCTGGCTTTGTTTGGCTTGACGCTGATGCACAGCTGGATTCCATATATCCTGTTCCTTGCATTGGTTGGTTTCGGTTCGGGGATGATTTTCCCTGCGATGTTCGCTATGGGGGGCGCTGTATGGCCTGAAGGTGGCAGAAAGGCATTCAATGCCATATATGTTGCGCAGAATGCAGGGGTGGCGATAGGGTCTGCTCTTGGAGGACTTGTGGCATCCTATTCCTTTAGCTACATATTCATCGCAAATCTTTTGATGTATGGAATCTTTTTAATGATTGCGGTCCTCGGATACCGTAATATTAATGTCGAAGGGATCAGGCAATCTTCCATATTGTCAGAGAACAGCCGAATCAAAAATAAAAATCAATTTAAAGCCCTGCTAATTCTCTGTTCAGGGTATCTGCTATGCTGGATCACCTATGTGCAATGGCAGTCAACGATTGCCTCCTACACACAGCAGCTTCATATTCCATTGAAGTCCTACAGCCTGTTATGGACCATCAATGGTGCACTAATTGTCCTGGGGCAGCCGATTGTAGGCGTGATTGTCAAAAAAGTCCTTCCAAGCACGAAAAAACAAATTATGCTTGGAATTACAATATTTATGGTTTCCTTTGTCGTAGTAGGATTTGCTCATCAATTTTCCGGTTTCTTGATTGCCATGATCATCTTGACCATCGGAGAAATGTTCGTTTGGCCGGCTGTTCCCACTATCGCGAACAAACTGGCTCCTAAAGGGCGGGAAGGCTTTTATCAAGGTGTGGTCAACAGCACTGCTACAGGCGGAAGGATGCTTGGACCTCTCATCGGCGGCATCATGGCGGATGGGTTCGATATGAAAACATTATTCATGGTGCTGATCGGACTCCTGGTCATCGCATTCCTTATAACAACTGTTTTTGACAAAATCTTCAAAGCAGATTCAAATGTTACTAAAGCTGTGGCATCCTAAAAAATAGTAGATTTTCAACAAAAATTTTCCAGTATTTAAAAATTAGGCTTGAAACTGTGAATAAGATTGACTAAAATAGTAAATAAATTATTTAGATATGAAACGTTGAGAAGGAGCAGTAGTGGCTGTACCTGAAGCAAAAGAGAGTTGACGGGTGGTGCAAGTCAACCAGGGACATCATGAACTCGCCTTTGAGTTGCAGGCATGAACGGGTGAAAATCCCTCATAGTGCTTGCCGTTTTCCGCGTTAAGGATGAATGAAGCGAGTGTGTACACTAATTTGGGTGGTACCGCGGGAGTTTATAACCAAACCTCTCGTCCCATATATGAATATGGGATGAGGGGTTTTTTTGTTTGTCCTTCTCCCATGAGTGAGTACAATCACGGCAAAGTACTCGAACTGGCGCGTCCGCTTTTTTATTTTTTTTATATTCCAAGGAGGCAATATTATGAGTTTCGATCATCTTTCGATTGAAAAGAAATGGCAGAAGTATTGGGAAGACAATCATACGTTTAAGACAACAGAAGACAAAGGGAAATCCAACTTCTATTCATTGGATATGTTCCCTTATCCATCAGGGGCAGGACTTCATGTAGGCCATCCTGAAGGCTATACAGCGACTGACATCCTTTCCAGGTTCAAACGTATGCAAGGATATAATGTCCTTCACCCGATGGGATGGGATGCTTTTGGCCTCCCTGCAGAGCAGTATGCACTTGATACAGGGAATGACCCTGCAGATTTCACTCAGCAAAATATCAACACATTCAAAAGACAGATCAAATCATTGGGCTTCTCCTACGATTGGGATCGGGAAGTCAATACAACAGATCCTGAGTATTACAAATGGACACAATGGATCTTCTTGAAGCTTTATGAAAAAGGTTTGGCCTATATTGATGAAGTGGCAGTCAACTGGTGTCCTGCACTTGGAACAGTGCTTGCCAATGAAGAAGTCATCGATGGAAAGAGCGAACGTGGAGGACATCCGGTCGAACGCCGTCCAATGAAACAATGGATGTTGAAAATCACTGCGTATGCAGACCGTTTGATTGAGGACCTTGATGAATTGGATTGGCCAGAGAGCTTGAAGGATATGCAGCGCAACTGGATCGGACGTTCAGAGGGAGCAGAAGTTACGTTTGCAGTAGACGGGAAAGATGAATCATTCACCGTATTCACCACCCGCCCGGATACATTGTTCGGTGCTACGTATGCCGTCCTTGCACCGGAGCATCCGCTTGTTCAGGTCATTACTGCAGATGCACAGAAAGAAGCAGTTGAACAATATCTTGATCAAATCAAAGCTAAATCCGATCTAGAGCGGACAGATCTTGCAAAAGATAAAACAGGCGTCTTCACTGGAGCCTATGCAATCAATCCGGCCAATGGCGAAAAGATGCCGATCTGGATTGCGGATTATGTATTGATGAGCTATGGAACTGGCTCCATCATGGCGGTTCCTGCCCATGATGAGAGAGACTATGAATTTGCCCGCAAATTCGAATTGCCGATCAAGGAAGTTGTTGCGGGAGGAAATGTCGAGAAAGAAGCATATACCGGCGACGGAGAGCATGTGAATTCCGAATTCCTTGATGGCATGGGGAAAGAAGAAGCGATTGCTGCCATGATCAAGTGGCTTGAAGAAAAAGGCATCGGGACAAAGAAAGTCACGTACCGCCTTCGCGATTGGCTGTTCAGCCGCCAACGCTATTGGGGAGAGCCGATTCCAATCATTCATTGGGAAGACGGCACAATGTCAGCTGCGCCTGAAGAAGAGCTTCCAATCATGCTTCCAGTGACTGACAACATCAAACCATCCGGAACTGGGGAATCTCCTCTTGCCAATATTGCGGACTGGGTGAACGTTGTTGATCCAGAAACAGGCAAAAAAGGAAGAAGAGAAACGAACACTATGCCACAATGGGCTGGAAGCTGCTGGTACTACCTTCGCTATATTGATCCTAAGAACAGTGAAGTGCTTGCAGATCCGGAAAAATTGAAGCAATGGCTGCCAGTCGATATCTATATCGGCGGTGCAGAGCATGCCGTCCTTCATTTGCTATATGCTCGTTTCTGGCATAAATTCTTGTACGACATCGGCGTTGTCCCGACAAAAGAACCATTCCAAAAACTATTCAACCAAGGGATGATTCTAGGGGAAAACAATGAAAAAATGAGTAAATCAAAAGGGAATGTCGTCAATCCCGATCATATCGTCGAAAGCCATGGTGCTGATACATTGAGGCTTTATGAAATGTTCATGGGACCATTGGAAGCATCCATCGCATGGTCTACAAATGGACTTGATGGAGCACGCAGGTTCCTTGACCGCATCTGGAGACTCCTTGTAGAAGAGAACGGAGATATCTCAAGCAAGGTGCAGGATGTTGAGGCTGCTGAACTTGAAAAGACTTATCATCAAACGGTGAAAAAAGTATCTGAGGACTATGAGGGGCTTCGCTTCAATACAGCCATTTCACAAATGATGGTATTCATCAATGAGGCCTATAAAGCAGAAGTTCTTCCGAAGTCTTTTGTGGAAGGATTTGTGAAGATGCTTTCCCCGATTGCTCCTCACGTCGCTGAAGAGCTTTGGGCAAAACTTGGCCATTCCGACAGCATCACATATGCTGAATGGCCAGTATTCGACGAATCGAAATTGGTGGACAATGAAGTGGAAATTGTCCTTCAAGTGAATGGAAAAGTAAAAGCAAAGAGAATGGTAGCGAAAGATATTACGCGTGAAGAGTTAGAGGAATTGGCAAAGACGGATGATCAGCTGAAAGAACACATAGAAGGTAAGACCATCCGAAAAATCATTGCTGTCCCAGGAAAACTTGTCAACGTAGTCGCCAACTGATAAAAACAAACACCTCCAGACCCGGATAGATGGGCTGGAGGTGTTTTATATATTTATTAGGCTGTTTTCGACGCATGTCGACAAAAACCGGGTGGTGCCTGTAACCTGCAGTGTTACTTCTGCACTTGGATGGTCCGGTAGATGGGTTTGCTGCGGGATCCAAGGTTGTAAAAGATGACACTCAAAAATGTCAGCAGGGCAATCAAGTAAAATCCATCCATACCGCCGATGTGCTTCAGGAGGTAGCCTCCGAAGATCGGACCGATGAATTGGCCGATTTTCCTGAATTGGTTGGCGCCGAAGTAGGTGCCCCTTAAATGATCTGGTGCGAGTTTATCAATGACGACGCTGCTGGAAGGGAATATAAGAATTTCCCCGATCGTAAGGGCGACCATGGAAGCTATCGCTGTTGGCCAATTGAATGAAAATCCAAAGCCTAATAACCCAAGACATAAAAATACGGCCCCAGCCATCATGACTTTCATGACAGCAAATTTTTCAACGAAAGTGGAAATCGGAAGCTGCATTAAAATGACAAACACAGCGTTAATGGATAGCAAAATAGAATAGAGTGCTATTCCGTTTTTGACTGTATGTTCCAGATGCTGGGGAAGATTGGACTCAATCTGCGAGTAGCCAAGGGCTATCAAGATACCGCCGATGATGAAGTAGCGGAGGGCCTTGTCATCTTTCAGCACGTAGATGGAGTCTTTAAATGATGCCTTTTTGGCCCCTGCAGGTTCAGATGTTATTTTGAAGCGATTCATTAGCATCCATAATAGTACTCCATAAATCAAATAAATTATTCCTGTAATGAGAAACGTCAAGTTTGCCTGGACCGTTGCAAAATATGCCCCCATGAGAGGACCGGCAGATGCCCCGATATTAATGGCAGTATATCTTAGTGAGAAAGCTTTCATCCTCTTATCCTTTTCCGTAACGTCGGCAATAAGGGCCTGTGAGGTCGGCTCAAAAAAAGAATTCAAGAATCCGCTGCAGGTATTAAGGATGCTGAAGGCCAGCGGATGTGATGCCAAGCTGAAGCCGAAAAATACAAATGATATCCCGAATAATGAAACGAGCATGATGACTTTTCGCCCAAACTTGTCGGATAGCTGGCCGCCGACAAATCCGCCAATGGTGGCAGCAAGCGGGCTCATCCCGATGGTTATGCCGATGAGGACGGGACTGATGTTTGCCGTTTTGGACAGGTAGATGGCCAAAAAAGGTAGGGACATAAAAGCGGCGCCTCTTGCCAGGACTGTCCCTGCTAACAAAACCCAGACGATCGGATGGAATTGGTTTTTAAGTCTAGTCAATTTATTCATTTTTCTTCCCCGTTCCTTTCCAATATTTATAAGAATATTCTTCTTTTTTTAAGGTGTAAAGGAATTTTTATCAGGGCGGAGTCCATCATTTTGTTCCATTGAACTTTCTTGCTATAATGTTCACATCAATTCCAAAGGATGTGTTCATATGAAAGAATTACAAACGATTACGACTGAAGAGTTAAAAAAGAAGGTTGAAGCAGGGGAAGATGTAGCAATCGTCGATGTCCGTGAAGATGAGGAAGTAGCGGAAGGAATGATTCCAGGAGCAAAGCATATCAAAATGGGTGATATTCCTGAATCATTGGACCAGCTTGATCAAGATACAGAATATGTTTTGATCTGCCGTTCCGGACGCAGAAGCGAAAATGTAGGCATGTACTTGATGGACCACGGATATAAAGTGAGAAATATGGTTGGCGGAATGCTCGAATGGACAGGCCCGACTGAACCGAAAAAATAATAGGCTGAATGTTTTGAAAATGACCTTTCCTGCCCATACTAGTTAAAAAATTGACTAGAGGGATCTGTAATGATACAAGTAAAAGTTTTTGACTGTGAGCACGAAAAGGATTTGGAGCACGATTTGAATCATTTTCTAAAAGGTCTGGATGAGCGGAAAATAGTTGATATCAAATACCATATCGCCGCAATTCCGGAAGATTCAGATGAACAGATTTACTGCTTCAGCGGGATGGTCATTTATCGGAAGTAAAAAGAATCAGGGAGTCGTTCTCCCTGATTCTTTTCATTTTTTCGCTTGTAAAGCTGCATTCATGCCTGCCAGTCTTCCTGTCACCAAGGCGGAAGTGATGTTATATCCTCCTGTGTAGCCGTGGATGTCCAAAACTTCTCCACAGAAGAACAGCCCCGGCATAATCTTGGAAGCCATTGTCTTCGGTTCGATTTCCTTTACTGAAATGCCGCCGCCTGTCACGAACGCTTTTTCAATGGGGAGCGTCCCATTGACTGTAAACTTGAATTGTTTGCACAGCTCTGTCAGAGTCCTGATTTTTTCTGAGGAAATTGTTCCGCTTTGGGCATTCGGATCTATTTCGCTCTTTTCAAGCAGGAATAAAAGATACCGTTCAGGAAGGAGCCCTTTCAAACTGTTTTTGACCGCTTTCTTTGCATCTTCCTTCATTTGTTTATTGATTTCTTGAAATAATTCTTCCGCATTCTTATCTGGTCTCGCATCGAGACTGATCGTTACATTTTTTAAATTCCATTTTTTTATCGCTTTTACTACAAATTGGCTGCAGCGGAGAACAGCAGGTCCGGAAATCCCAAAATGTGTGAAAATCATATCCATTTGATGCGTTATGAGCGCTTTGCCTTTAGGATTCAGGACACTGACGCCCACGGATCTTAAAGAAAGTCCCTGAAGCGTTTTTTCCTTGATGAATGGCTCGCTTGAAGTCAATGGCACTTCTGTAGGGAATAGATCTGTGATGGTGTGGCCGGCTTTTTTTGCCCAAGGATATCCGTCGCCGGTCGATCCTGTATGGGGAACGGATTTTCCTCCCACAGCAATGACAACCGAATCAGCGGAGATTTTACTGCCATCCATCAGGACCACTCCTGCAGTGCGGCCATTTTCATAGACTACATCTTTAACAGATGTGTCTGTATAGGTCACCACATGAAGCTGTTCCATCCTGTTGAGAAGAGCATCGACCACCGACTGAGCCTTATTGGAAACAGGGAACATCCTGCCGTGATCTTCTTCTTTCAATTCGATTCCTAAGTTTTCAAAAAAGGCAATGATATCTTCGTTGTTAAACTCAGAAAAAGCACTATATAGAAAACGTCCGTTGCCTGGGATATGCTTGATGATTTCTTCAATCGGAAGGCGGTTGGTGACATTGCAGCGCCCCCCTCCCGAAATGGCAAGCTTGCGTCCTAATTTATTTCCTTTATCAATCAACAGCACTTTCGCCTTATGTTCGGCTGCAGCAATAGAAGCCATCAAGCCGGAAGGTCCGCCGCCGATGATGATTACATCAAATTTCATTAAAAACACCTTTTCCTTTCCTTGAAAAACAATACACTATGCCTGTTATTTTAAAGAGGTGTGGCAAAAGAAGCAATCTTTGACGAATAAATTGTCATTTCCCGTCGTAAGTTGTAAACTACTACTAGTGTTTTTTATGTTGAACTCAGGAAGGGATCATATGTCTTCTAAATTAATTCGCGGAACATTTGTATTGACTTTGGGAACGATTTTATCCAAGGTGCTTGGCCTTTTTTATGTTATCCCTTTTTATGCCATCATCAATAAAAGTGGAAATGGCGAGAGCGCAATGCAGCTCTATCAATTCGGATACGTGCCATATACCATATTCATTAGTGTTGCCACAGGCGGTGTACCGCTTGCGGTTTCAAAATACATTGCCAAATATAATGCAATAGAGGAATACGCGGTCGGCAGAAAATTATTTAAATCAGGTATATTGCTCATGCTTGCCACCGGATTCATCTCCTTCTTGATCATGTATATTTTCGCACCGTATTTTGCCGAATTTGTCATGAAGGATGCGAGCAGCAGCAAATATTCTGTTGCAGACGTATCCGTAGTCATTCGCGCCGTAAGCTTTGCACTGATCATCATTCCATTCATGAGTTTGATCAGGGGGTTTTTCCAAGGACACCAATCGATGGGGCCATCAGCTGTTTCTCAGGTTGTGGAACAGCTGGCGAGGATAGTATTCCTTCTCGCAGGTGCATACGTCGTTCTATATGTCATCAAAGGAACGATCGTTTCGGCTATCAGCGTAGCCACATTTGCGGCCTTTATAGGCGGGATCGCCAGTCTGATTCTTCTTATTTGGTACTGGAAGAAAAGGAAGCCATTTTTGGATGAACTATTAGAGGAAGATAAAGGGACGCTCGATATTTCTGTAAAGGATATGTTCAAGGAAATCATCGTCTATGCGATTCCTTTTGTACTTGTTGGAATTGCCAATCCGCTTTATCAGCTTATCGACCAAATGACGTTTTCAAGGGCAATGTTTGAAATCGGCAAGGCTAAAGAAAGTATGGATGCACTCGGAACCTTGAGCTTTACGGTCCATAAGCTTGTCATCATCCCGGTTTCCTTGGCAACTGCCTTCGCATTGACGCTTGTTCCGTTGATAACGGAATCCTATACGACAAACAGTTTAAAAACCTTGAAGAGACAGCTGGATCAAACATTTCAGGTCCTTCTTTTCATTACGATGCCTGCTGCAATCGGATTATCCCTATTGGCAGAGCCGGTCTATACTGTATTCTACAGCCACAGCGGGTTTGGTACAGGGATTTTAGCGAATTACGCCCCGGTTGCAATTCTTTTTGCTTTGTATTCAGTAACGGCTGCCATCATGCAGGGAATAAACGAGCAGAGGTTCACAATTTTGAGTTTGCTCGTCGGGCTGTTAGTGAAGCTTGCATTGAATATCCCTCTGATCAAGCTCTATCAGACAGAGGGGGCTGTTTATGCAACAGCCATAGGATATGCTGCATCCATCATCATTAACCTGGTTGTCATAAAAGTTTTTGCCAACTATTCATTTAAACTGGCGATCAGGAGAACCATGCTGATTACAGCCATGAATGCTGTAATGGCTGTTATTGTCATCCTAAGCTATAAGGGCATCACCCATCTATTAAACCCAGCGGTCAAATGGCAGTCCCTAGTGATTATCCTTATTTGTGGAGGAATCGGGGCGGTTGTCTACGGCTACCTTGGGTTAAAATCGAAACTGGCGGATAAACTGTTCGGAAGCCGCCTCTTGCGCATAAAACAAAAATTGAGGATATCTTAAGAAATAAAAAAGCGGATTCTAGGCTCTAGATTCCGCTTTTTCTGAAGGGAAGAGATTCATTTGAGAATAGATAAATTATTAGCTAATGTCGGGTACGGAAGCAGAAAAGAAGTAAAGAAACTCTTGAAGACTGGCGGCATCAAGCTGAACGGGGAAGTAGTCAAGGATGCCAAGATGCATGTGAATCCTGAAGAAGATGCCGTAATAGTGAATGGCGAAGAAGTCATTTATAAAGAGTTTGTTTACTTCATGATGAATAAGCCTCCAGGCGTTGTTTCGGCTACGGAAGACTCCAGGGATGAAACGGTTGTGGATATTTTGGCCATGGAGGATGCGGCCAGGTCCCCGTTTCCAGTAGGGAGGCTCGATAAAGATACAGAAGGTCTTTTAATCTTGACAAATGACGGACATCTTTCACATCAGCTCCTTTCCCCGAAGAAGCATGTTCCTAAAACATATTTTGCTGTCATCGACCAAGAAGTGACAGAAGAGGATGTAAAGGCATTTGCAGATGGGGTTACGCTTGATGACGGCTACCATACAAAGCCGGGCATTTTAAAAATCCTTAAATCAGGCATCACTTCGGATATTGAATTGACCATTACTGAGGGTAAATTCCATCAGGTGAAGAGGATGTTTGAATCTGTCGGCAAAAGAGTCATGTATTTGAAGAGGATATCAATGGGGCCGCTCCCCTTGGATGAAGAACTGGAACTCGGTGATTATCGTGAGTTGACGGATGAAGAAGTAGAAATGCTAAAATCGAATGAATAATAGCCGTAAAGGGGCTGGCCCAATAATGTGCACTGCACATATGGACCAGCCCCTTTAAAATTAATTCGATATTAAAATTCAGTACGAGCCTCTCGAAAAAAGAGATTCTTTAGTGTTTCACGATGACATCTTAACTCGCTTCTCAGTGGTTGACCATTTTCCCCGACTTGGACTTTCAACTAGATTATTATATTCTAATACATTTAAGTCTCTTTGAACGGTACGGGGTGTAATTCCGAATTCATCTACTAAATCTTGAGTAGATACAGTCCCATGGTCTTTAATGAACATATACACTGATTTAATCCGGGTTAACATTCGGTTTGTTGAAGGTTTCAAAAAACCACTCCCTCATCATTTTACCTTTGGCAAAGATTACGGACGGCTTCCTAGATTAAAGGAATGACCTTTAATCACCTTGCAATAATGATCTCCGAGCAGACAACTCCTTTACGATTCACGATTATTTTTTTCTAAGATGTCAGACACCTATATTGTACTCCTACTAAAAAGAAATATCTAGGAAAATGCTGAATTTTACAAAAAAATTAATCTGTTTCCAACATTCACCTTTATTTCTTTAATAGTATGAAGCATCTGCCTGGAAATATGCCTTTAACAGTTATTTATCCATTTTTAGTGGAATAGAAACATATCGTGATGTGATTTACTATTTTTAAGGGTGGACAAGTTGTCTTTTAATGTTTGATAGTAGTAACATACATTACATAAATGAATATCGATTATTGGAAGGAGCATGATTGATGACAAATATCAATTGGATGGAAGAAGTGGAAAAGCGTAAGGAAGATCTTCTTGGGGATCTGCAGAAATTTCTCCAAATTAAAAGTGTACTCGATGAGGAGAATCGCTCAGAAGATGCACCATTTGGACAAGGGGTGAAAGAAGCCCTGATGTATCTATTGGAACTGGGAGAGAAAGACGGTTTCACAAGCAAAAATGTTGATTCCTATGGAGGCCATCTTGAAATGGGTGCAGGGGATGAACTGTTAGGGATTCTGTGCCATGTTGATGTAGTGCCAGAAGGAGATGGATGGACGTTTGACCCATATGGCGGGGAAATCAGTGATGGAAAGATTTACGCGCGCGGCGCAATCGATGATAAGGGGCCGACTATGGCTGCCTATTATGCCATGAAAATTGTAAAAGAACTTGGGCTTCCTCTCTCAAAAAGAGTAAGGATGATCATTGGGACAGATGAAGAAAGTGATTGGAGATGTGTCGAGCACTATTTCAGCAAAGAAGAAATGCCGGCAATGGGATTTGCTCCGGATGCTGACTTCCCTATCATCTATGCCGAAAAAGGAATAGCAGATTATGATTTAGTGTGGAAGCCGTCAGGAGAAGCCAAAGCATCGTTCATGACTGTTACAAAGTTCGATTCAGGCAGAAGATACAATATGGTTCCTGATTTTGCAAAAGCAATCCTGGAAGTGGAGGGAGACCATTCAGACCTTATACAGCAGTTTGATGACTACATAAAGAAATGGGAGCTTGAAGGGAAATGTTATGTAGAGAGCGGGGACCTGATTCTTGAAATGAAAGGTCAGTCTGCCCATGGAATGGAGCCGGACTTAGGAAAGAGTGCTGGACTTCATCTGGCCAATTTTTTAGCTGGTTTTCAAATGGATGAAAATGCTGCATCTTTCATACAATTTATCCAAAAGACATTTTTCCAGGATTCAAGGGGCAAAGCGATGGGCTTCGCTTACAGTGATGAAATTACAGGGGATCTGACCATCAATGTCGGCAAGCTTCATTATGAAGAAGGTAAAGGCGGACGACTTGGGTTGAATATGCGTTATCCTGTCACATTTGATTTGGATGAAAAGAAGGAAGCAGTATGGAAAAAGCTTGAGGAACAGGGGATAGCAGTCGAAAACTTCACTGATTCCAAACCGCATCATGTGGAAGAAAGCGATCCACTTATTCAAAAGCTGAAGAAAGTCTACGAAGAGCAGACTGGTGAGAAAGCGGAGCTAATCAGCATAGGCGGAGGAACTTACGCCCGTTCCTTGAAATCCGGAGTGGCATTTGGGCCCCTATTTCCGGGTAGACCGGATGTCGCCCATCAGAAAGATGAATACATGTTCCTTGAAGATCTTTTCAGGGCAACTGCATTATACGCACAGGCAATCTTTGAGTTGGCCGGGGAGTAAGGAAATAGATATACACATTTGATAGAAACGGGGGAGCAGGATGGAAAAAGTCATCGTTAATGGGGAACTGATTGAACGCAAAGATGCGGTAATGGATATTGAAGACAGAGGCTATCAATTCGGGGATGGCATTTACGAAGTCATCAGAGTTTACAACGGCAAGATGTATACAGCTGAAGAACATCTGAAGCGTCTCTATGAAAGTGCTGAAAAGATTGGCCTGAAAATCCATTATCAAAAGGATGAAATCAAAAGTCATGCAGCAAGGCTCATCGATGAAAATATGCTTGAAACTGGAATCATTTATATGCAGTTCTCCCGGGGGATTGCCCCGCGGCAGCATGCATTTCCTCTAAAAGATGTGGCATGCTCCTACATCGCTTATACGAGAGAAATGCCAAGGCCAGAGGCTTCGCTTGATAAAGGGGTTAAAACCCTGCTGGTCGAAGATATACGCTGGCTGCGGTGCGATATCAAAAGCTTGAATCTTCTAGGCAACATTTTGGCGAAGCAGAAAGCTGCTGAGTCGGATTGCTACGAAGCAATTCAGCATCGCGGGGAGATTGTGACGGAAGGATCGTCCTCCAATGTATTCATCGTCAAAGATGGAACTGTCATGACACATCCTGCAACCAATCTGATCCTTAACGGAATCACGCGTCAAGTGATCCAGAAGGTGTGTGCAGAAAATGCTGTTCCATTCGTAGAAAAGGAATTTACAGTTGAACAGTTGCTGGCAGCGGACGAAGTGTTTCTTGGAAGCACTACTTCAGAAGTCATGCCGATCATCCAGGTTGATAAAACGGTGATCGGTGAAGGGGTGCCGGGATCGATGACAAGAAAGCTTCAAGAACTGTTCTCTCAGCATATCCAAAAGGAATGCACGCTCCTTCAGAATACTTAAGCTGCAATGATATAGAAAAAGAGGCATGGACCCGATAAAGGTCCATGCCTCTTTTTTGTTAAATTAAAAATTGAACAGATCACCGGAGAGATAGCGTTCCCCTGTATCGCAGGCGATGCAGATCACAATGGAGCCTTCCGGCATGGTCTTCGCTGTTTCAATGGCCGCAAAGCAGGCAGCGCCTGATGAAGGGCCTACAAGAATTCCTTCTTCCCTTGCCATTCTTCGTGCTGTTTCATAAGCATCTTCGTCTTTAATTTGATAGATTTTATCGTATACTTCTTGATTCAGTGTATCTGGAACGAATCCCGGACTCGTACCCACTAATTTATGTTTACCCGGTTTGCCTCCTGAAAGGACTGGTGATCCAGCTGGCTCAGCCACATGGATTTGGATGTCCGGATATTTTTCCTTCAATACTTCTCCTGTACCGGTTATTGTCCCGCCTGTACCGGCTGTTGCCACAAATGCGGAAAGAGGTTTGCCGAGTTCTTCCACAGCTTCGATGATTTCAAGGGCAGTGGTCTTGCGGTGTGCATCTGGATTGGCCTGGTTTTCGAATTGCATCGGCATGTAGCTATTCTCGATTTCTTCGCAAAGTTCCTTGGCTTTCTTAATGGCACCTGGCATTTTTTCGTCCCCCGGCGTCAATACTACTTTAGCACCGTATGCCTTCAAAAGGTTGATTCTTTCCTGCGTCATCGTATCCGGCATAACGAGGATGGCTTTATATCCGCGGGCAGCAGCATTCATTGCCAGGCCGATTCCAGTATTCCCGCTCGTCGGTTCAATGATCGTAGCTCCTTCCTTAAGAAGCCCCTTTTCTTCCGCCTCAATGATCATATTGAATGCTGCACGGTCTTTGACGCTTTTACTTGGATTATAAAATTCAAGCTTCACATATACATCTGCCCCTTTTTCAGGGTTCAGCCTATTTAATTTTACAAGTGGAGTTTCACCGATTAATTCGGCAATGTTATTAACAACTTTCATGATAAAACTTCCTTTCCTGAAGCAATGATCTCTATTTTCATCTTACTTTGTTCCGGGATCTCAATCAACCGATACGCCTGAGGGCATTTGAAAAAACCTTATGTGTGAAACAGTGGAAATTTTGCTAAAATATGAATAACGATTTTAATTAAAGGACGTTGAAAATGACAAAACCACATTATTTTATTGCCGTTTCCCTTCCAAAAGAAGTGAAGCAATTTCTGAAACAATGGTGTCAAGAAATCAAAAATCCGTTTCCCTTCAAAAAATGGGTGCATTGGGAGGACTACCATTTAACTCTCGCTTTTCTTGGAGAGGTTCCGGAAAGACAGCTTCTTAAAGTGAAGGAGAATGTTGCTAAAGCCATTGCGGGATACAGTGATCTCCCCGCATCTTTAGCCGATCTTGGTGTTTTTGGAAAGCAGGATTCCCCACGGGTTTTCTGAGATGGAATTCATGTGCCCGAGTATCTTAATAGGCTGCAGAATGCTGTCAAAGAAGCGGTTGAATCAGCAGGTATGGAATTAGATAAGAAGCCATTCAATCCCCACATAACATTGGCCAGAAAATGGGATGGACAAAAATTGTTCAGCAGCGATGAACTTCGAAAAGCTTCCGAAGCAAAAGTTGATAAACCTTCGTTTAGTATTTCCGAAATCATTCTCTATCAGACACATCTTGATCGGATTCCTAAATATGAAGCAGTTAAAAAATGGATTCTTAAGGAGACAGCAGAGGGGGAGAAATAAATGGCGCAGCTAATTAAACTTCAAGACTATATTTCCCGATACGAAACTGATATTTATCGTTATCCGACCCAATATATTCGATTGAAGAAGCAGCATTGGGGAAAATGGAAACAGGAATGGGAAGACCAAAAAAATGGGGATGCCGAATTTCTGAAACTCCAAGAATTCAAGCAAATGGTCGAAGGAAAGCAGGGCATTTTTGACAAGGTAAAGGACTTTTTCAGGAGGGACCAAGCAGAGGAAGAGAGCGAAGTCCCTTTTCAGACGGAAGATGAGGTTCCAGCCTTCACGTTTCATTCAGATCATCCAATGACAGAAGATGAGCTGAAACAGGATTTTTTGAATCAGCTCCTTGCCTTTCAATTGAAATGGGCAAGCTCTACCATAACAGCGAAGTCATATATCGATGATAAGTATTTTGACGACGTGAAGCTTCGTTTCTTGCTGCAAAGATTCCCGGATTCGTTCCTTGTCTTATATGAGCCTGTATTCTTAGTGAAAAATGCACCGGTTGATATGGATATCATGGTTGCTTCACCAACCGCCATTTGGTGTTTGACTTTTTTGGAGGGTAATCAGGATGCTGTCTATATAGGTTCCAAAGAGCACTTCTGGGAAAAAAGGGATGGAAAAGATTCCAGTAAGACACTGAATCCACTTATAGCTTTGTCACGTATGGAAAAAATAATTGCCCGTATTTTTCAACTTCATCAAGTAGAGTTTCCTATTAAAAAAGCGGTTGTATTCAGGGACGGCTATATTGATTATCCAAATGGCCCATACGATACGGCTCTCTTGGATAAACGAACATTCAATGATTGGTTTGACCAGCAGAGGAATCTCAATTCTCCAATTAAACATATGCAGTTAAAAGCAGTACAGGCTTTATTTGAGCATACCCATACCGTTGGATTTAAACGGCAAGGATGGAATGCTGACAATAACCTCCTTATCGAAGAGGAGGAAATGGATTGATGGCTGCATTGCATTTCATTGTCAACCCGCAAGCAAAGAATGGATATTCCCTGAAGATTTGGAACGAACTGAAAAAAGAGCTGCAAGACTCGCCGCATTCTATCCATTTCACAGAATCCCCCCAGCATGCGACTGAAATAGTTAATGAGATTGCCAGATTGCCAGAGGACCGTGCAGTGGTCACAGCTGTCGGCGGCGACGGCACAGTCAATGAAGTGATCAATGGGGCAATTGGTTTTGAAGGGATGAAGGTGGCTTATATACCTGCTGGATCCGGGAACGACTTCGCAAGGGGATTCGGTTTGCCGAAGAGCCCGAGGGATAGCTTGAAGCGCATACTTGCGTTAATGGAAGAGGAAGGAATGGAATTGGATGCCGGTTCATTCCATACCTCAGAGTATCCAAAAGGGCATTTCGTGAATAGTATAGGTGCAGGCTTTGATGCTCAAATTACAGTCAAAGCGAATCAATCCAATTTGAAAAAGTGGCTGAACAAGCTGTCGCTTGGAAAGCTGATCTATGCATTTTATTTAATAAAGGAACTTATATCCTATAAACCGGGACCCGCTGTCCTTCATATCGACGGGGAGGAATTTCACTTCCCGCGGATGTGGTTTATTACGGTCTCCAATCATCCATACTATGGCGGTGGAATGAAAATTTCCCCTGCCGCAAAGCCGAACGATGGTCTATTCAATATTACTGTCCTGAATGGCTTGCCAAAATGGAAGCTCCTCACCGTTTTTATTTCTGTTTTTTGGGGCGGCCATATCCGATTCAAAGAAGTTAAGACGTTCGAAGGAAAGAACATCACGATAGAATCCAAAAGCGCCATCCCTGTCCATGCAGACGGGGAATATATTGGGAAGACCCCTGTACATATCGAGATTCGTCCAAATAGCTGGGTGATTTTATAAGAGGTGTTAGTGATGGATCAGGAGAAGCGATTATATAAGGCATATCTGGATTCAATGGATACAGTGGCAGTTCTCATTCCCTATCATCATCGGAATGGAGAGTCTGCCGATTTTTGGCTGGAAACGGGAGATGGAATAAGCAAGTTGGAAGTCCAAGAAGCGATTCTTCTGGAGACTGAAAAGAAGTATATTTGCAAATTGCAGAAAACGCCTCCATTTGGGCAGATCCATTACATCATAAATGAGTTTGGAGAAAAAACAGACCTTCAGATCGGTTCAGTCATCAGAACCTCTGCATTTGACGAAATGCATTACTTCAATGGGTTCCTGGGCTGCAGCTATTCCAGTGAATCAAGTAGTTTCACCCTGTGGGCGCCGTCTGCAGCTGCAGCAAATCTCATAACGTTTCATCCGGGGACATCAGAAAGCAAAAAATGGCCCATGATTCGAAAGGAAAAAGGGGCTTGGGTGCTGGAGATCAAGGAGAACATGGACGGAATCTTCTACAAATACGAAGTCTGCGTCAATAAAGAATGGAGGCAGGCTGTTGATCCATATGCAGTGGCTGTTTCCAAAAACAGCGAGTGGGGCGTCATAGTTGACTTGAACAAAACAAGAAAAGAGAGAATTTCCCGCCCGGTGTTCTCCTCACCTAACGATGCGATTATATATGAAGTCCACATAAGAGATGCAACAAGCCATCCGAAAAGCGGTATAGACCAGAAAGGAACATATGTTGGATTTTCTGCAAGCCCTTCAATGAATGATGGCGGCCAGGTAACCGGACTGAATTATATTGCAGATTTAGGCCCGACTCATTTGGAACTTCTGCCCTTCAATGATTTCGGGGGCATACCCGATGAAAATACAGATAATGCTTATAATTGGGGATATAATCCCCTGTTTTTCAATGTGCCTGAAGGGAGCTACAGCTCAAATCCAAATGACCCCTATTCAAGGATCACGGAATTAAAGAATATGATAGACGCCATCCATCACAAAGGACTCGCGGTCATAATGGATGTAGTCTACAATCATGTGTATATCAGAGAAACATCTTCTTTTGAACAATTGGTTCCAGGCTATTATTTCCGCCACGATGAATTTGGAATGCCCTCCAACGGAACGGGAGTAGGGAACGACTTTGCCTCTGACCGGCGGATGGGAAGGAAGTTCATATTAGATTCCGTTCGATTTTGGCTTGAAGAATACAAAGTGGATGGGTTCAGGCTTGATTTAATGGGAATCTTGGATATCCAAACGATGTCAGAAGTAAAGAAACTCGCTGAAGAATTGCATCCGGGCTGTCTGATATTGGGAGAGGGATGGGATCTAAACACCCCGCTTCCACAAGAAGAGAAAGCAGCGTTGAAAAATGCCAAGAAGATGCCTGGGATATCCTTTTTCAACGATTTCTTCCGCGACACTATCAAAGGGAGCATCTTTGACTTATATAACCGTGGATATGCATTGGGGAAAAGCAGGCTTGTCCCTTCCGCCATTGAGGCATTCATGGGCAGCAGCGGGTGCCATAAAGGTGCAGAAGGAATCTTCCTTTCCCCTCGGCAATCCATTAATTATGTGGAATCGCACGATAATCATACATTATGGGATAAAATCAATTTTTGCTTTCCTGGTGAGTTTGAGCTGAATCAAAAAAGACACAGACTCGCTACATCCATCACGATCCTCGCAATGGGCATTCCTTTTTTGCATGCCGGCCAGGAATTTTTCCGTACCAAAAAAGGCATCGACAACAGCTATAAAGAACCCGACTCTATCAACTGGCTGGACTGGGATAGATGTCTGGAGTTCCAAGATAATGTAAACTATATCAAAGACTTGATTGCCTTTCGAAAAATGCATGCCGCATTCAGGATGAGCGGTCATTCAGAGATCAAGGAACATATTGAGATTGTTCCGATTCAAGGGAATACAATCGGGTTCCATTATCGGGATGTAGGACACCTTGGAAAATGGAATCACATTTTCATAGTGTTGAATCCAGATGAGAAAAAGAAAGTGAAACTCCCGGAAATCAAAAATAGATGGATGCTTTTAGGAAATGGACAATCGATGTTCTTAGAGAACCTGCAAACTGCAGAAGGAAAATGGGTGGAAGCAGAAGCCATCAGTATGATGATTTATGTAGCATAGGGCTATACATTGTGTGTAGTATGAAGCTGCGGAATCCGCAGCTTTATGCGGTCCGGAAGGAAATTGAAAAGGGTAAACTTGACGAAGATGGGGAAGAAACGATAAAATTTATGGAATATGATAGTTTTAAGTTCATAAATTATCCACTTTAAATAGATTCAAAGTTGAAATGCAATGCACTTCAACTTTTTGTGATTTCTTGAATGATTTTTTTCAGCACACATCCTACAACGAAACATAAACGAAGGTGAATCATGTTGGAACACTTATTCGATCAAGATTGGGAAATAGTGCCCGCCGGGGGGGCAACGGGAGAAGCTTTTTTTGCTAAGCATCAAGAGCAGCGGCTTTTTCTGAAGCGTAACTCCTCTCCATTCCTTGCTGTGCTGTCCGCAGAAGGAATCGTTCCGAAGCTTGTATGGACCAAGCGGATGGAAAACGGCGATGTCATTACTGCTCAGCATTGGCTGAGCGGGAGGGAACTTGATCCTGATGAGATGCTGCAAGATCGTGTAGCAAAGCTATTAAATAAAATTCATATTTCCAAGCCACTGCTGACGATGCTTGAACGTCTTGGCAAAGTCCGTTTTGAACCAGAAATGATGCTGGCTGAAGTGGAGACCACACTTGATTTTGATTTGTTGAAACTGCCTAAAGTGAATGAAGCCATTTCTTTTCTGCAGGAAAACATCGAGTTCATCCAGTTCGATGAATATGTGGTATGCCATGGGGATGTCAATCATAACAACTGGCTGCTTTCGGACCGCAACCAGCTGTATCTGATCGATTGGGACGGCGCGATGATCGCTGATCCTGCCATTGATATAGGAATGCTCCTATATTGGTACATCCCGGAGGACAAATGGGAGGATTGGCTGAATCAGTATGGAATGACTTTGACCGACAGCCTGAAGCTCAGGATGAAATGGTATGTCGTTTCCCAGACCCTGCTTTCCATCCAATGGCATAAAGCCAAGGGACGCTTCCATGAAATGAATCACTGGCTTGAGTACCTGCAATCCATTCTTTAAGAGTAGCTGTTCATATCATTCACCCATTGGGAGAGGTTTTCTTGATACCCATTGATATGATCATTTAAATTGGGTGCACTTATGCCATTATGGCTATAATCATAAATTTGCTGTAAAACGGGCCTTATATTATCTGAAATAGCTGTATTTGCCATTAAAGATTTCACTAAACGCTCCACTTGCTCACATTCTGAAACCGAACCGCAACAATCTGTCTGATGGTTGCTTAATATATCTTTCAATATCTGCATTTGATGTTCATACGTCAGTGACATCGAATCATTCCTTTCAAAAAAAGAATTCATGGTTATTCTGTGGATTCTTTTTTTATTTATTCATACTCGCGTATCGTCGGATTTTTAAGAGTACTTGCGCGAAATGGATAAGCATGGTATTGTTTTCAACGATAAAAAGGAAAATGAGGTGTCAAGATGCGTGTACGAAATAAACCTTGGGCAAAGGATAAAATAGAGCAAAATCCTCAATATGTAGTAGCGAATCCAGAAGATCACCGTGGGAAATGGTCCGAAATCTTCGGCAATGACAACCCGATCCATATTGAAGTAGGTACGGGAAAAGGGCGATTTGTAACAGAAATGGCAAAAGCAAACCCTGATGTAAATTACCTTGGGATTGAATTGTTTGAGAGCGTCATTGTGACTGCTTTGGACCGCATCATTGAGGAAGAGCTGACGAATGTGAAGCTGTTGAACGTCAATGCAAAAGACCTGAAAGAATACTTCACTAAAGGCGATGTTGACAGGGTCTATCTGAATTTCTCTGATCCATGGCCAAAGACAAGACATGCGAAAAGGCGTCTGACATATAAATCATTCCTGAAGATTTACGAAGACATCCTTGTCGATGGTGGAGAGATCCATTTCAAGACAGATAACCAAGGGCTTTTTGAATACTCCCTTACAAGCTTTTCCGAGTATGGCCTGCTGTTGACCTACGTCAGTCTTGATCTGCACAAAAGCGACTATGAAGGCAATATCATGACCGAGTACGAAGAAAAATTCTCGGCCAAAGGGCAAAGAATCTACCGCAGCGAAGCGAGATATCAAAATAAATAGTGATCTATGGAGGAGTCTCCCGACTGCGGGGACTCCTTTTATTTTTTGATAATTGATAATTCTGTTAAAATAGATTATGGACAAAGGAGGAATGCATGATGGAAACATTAACGGTTGGAAATGTAAAATTGACATGGCTAAACGGAGGCGTCACAAATATGGACGGAGGAGCCATGTTCGGCGTCGTCCCTAAGCCGCTTTGGGAGAATAAATATCCCGTAAACGAAAAAAATCAGATTGAGTTAAGGACAGATCCTATTCTTTTACAATTGGAAGGAAAGAATATCCTGATTGAAGCAGGCATCGGGTCCGGAAAGCTTACAGATAAACAAAAGCGCAACTACGGGGTTACAGAAGAATCCCAGCTCGAAAAAGAATTAAAGGAATTAAATCTATCGCCTGCAGACATCGATATCATTTGCATGACACATATGCATTTTGATCATGCATGCGGATTGACAAAATGGGAAGGAGAAAAGATGGTCTCCGCTTTTCCAAATGCCCTGATATATACGTCAGATGTCGAATGGAATGAAATGAGGAACCCGAATATACGCTCCCGGAATACATATTGGAAAGAAAATTGGGAAGCCATTCAAGAACAAGTCATTCCTTTCCACGGAGAAATGGAAGTCGTAAAAGGCCTCAAAATGTTCCACACAGGGGGGCATAGCGACGGCCATTCCATCATCGTCATTGAAACAGGTGAAGAAAAGCTCGTTCATATGGCTGATTTAATGCCTACTCATGCCCATCAAAACGTCCTATGGGTCCTTGCCTACGATGACTATCCAATGGATTCAATTGAAGCCAAGCAAAAATGGATCCCTGGAGGAATCGAGGAGGGGGCATGGTTCTTCTTCTATCATGACGCCATTTATAGAGCGGTTAAATGGGGGAAAGACGGCAGTATTGCAGATGAAGTGAAACGTAACCGCTGATAACTCATTTCTCGAGAGCAAAAAAGGCATTCCCCTCACTAGGTTGAGGAGAATGCCTTTTGATTTAAATCAGCTTAATATCAATCACTGTGCCTGTGTGGGCATCTGCGATAAATTCAAATTGCTGCAGCTGTCCATTTCGCTGGCGGGAGATGCCGCCCCGGTAAACATCCGCTTTTATAGCATGTTTTTGATAAGGTTCTGCTTTCATTTGGATCCATGACCCGTCAATCGGCCCATCTTCTTTGAAAGCGCGTTTAACTTTTGCCAGGACACTTTCTGCAGAAACGGATACGTTTCTTTTCACTGCTTCATTCATGAGGAAGCCGGCTGTGATTCCTGCGGCTGCCCCTGCGACAAATGATTTCCAATTCATCCTCTTACCCTCCAGCCAATTTCAATGATATCTTAATTATACTAAAAAATATTCAATACACCTAATGAAGCAACTTATTTTTCGGAATTGACTGTGAATTCGACGACACATAGGTGGCAACGGAAATGAAAGTTCTGTAAAATAAAAGGGTACATAATAGAATCCATTTAAAGGAGACTTTTCAGATGAATCAAGAAACGTTGGATCTTTTTAAAACATTGACTGAACTGCCCGGTGCTCCCGGGAATGAGCATCAAGTAAGGGCATTCATGCGTTCAGAGCTTGAGAAATATTCAGATGAAATTGTGCAAGATGGCCTTGGAAGCATTTTCGGGGTGAAAAAGGGAATTGAGAACGGCCCTGTCGTGATGGCAGCAGGCCATATGGATGAAGTAGGATTCATGGTGACTTCCGTTACAGAGAATGGAATGATCCGTTTTCAGACACTTGGCGGCTGGTGGAGTCAAGTATTGCTGGCTCAAAGGGTCCAAATCATTACAGACAATGGCCCCGTGATTGGTGTCATAGGATCCATTCCTCCACATTTATTAGGAGATGAACAGCGCAATAAGCCGATGGATATCAAAAACATGCTGATTGATATCGGAGCAGATGATAGAAAGGATGCTCAAAAAATTGGCATCAAGCCAGGACAGCCAATCCTCCCGATCTGCCCTTTCACTCCAATGGCAAATGAAAAGAAAATCCTGGCAAAAGCATGGGATAACCGCTATGGCTGTGGTTTATCCATTGAACTGCTAAAAGAATTGAAAGATGAAAAACTGCCAAATATCTTATATTCAGGTGCGACAGTACAGGAAGAAGTCGGACTGCGGGGAGCCAAAACGGCTGCCAATATGATCAACCCTGATATTTTCTTCGCAATGGATGCAAGTCCTGCAAACGATATGTCAGGGGATAAGAATGAATTTGGACAGCTGGGCAAAGGAACATTGCTTCGCATTTTAGACCGTTCAATGGTGACGCATAGAGGGATGCGTGAATTCGTCTTGGATACGGCTGAAACCAATAAAATTCCATATCAGTATTTTGTCTCACAAGGCGGTACAGATGCAGGAAGCGTCCATTTATCCAATAATGGGGTGCCGAGTGCCGTTGTAGGAATTTGTTCACGCTACATCCATACACATGCATCCATGATCCATATCGATGATTATGCAGCTGCTAAAGAACTTCTTGTGAAATTAGTCAAATCATGCGACCGCACAACAGTCGAGTCAATCAGACAGAATAGCTGAAGCTGAGATTATCAATTTTAGAAGGGGGGATGCGCATCATGCAGCCCCTCTTTTCCATGTTGTCTAGGATATTATAAAATGTTACCTTATGAGTAATTTTGATAAAAGTTAATCGGCATCCAGCTCCAGCGCCTAGCCCCTCGAGTCATAAGCCGTACCTCTACGGAAATCAGGATTTCCCTCGAGTTCCGTCTTATGCTGGTCGGGGCTGAACAAGGCGCTTGCGCTTTTGTCATAAAAGGAAGGTGTACGATGTGAAGGCTGCCATTGGATCAAAAAATCCGGCAAAGGTGAATGCAGTTAAAAATATCGTTTCAAATGAATTTGAGAATATCGAGGTAGTCAGCATTGATGCTCCCTCCGGCGTTAGCAGCCAGCCGTTTTCAGATAAGGAAACAATTGAAGGAGCAATCAACAGGGCTGAATTTTCCAGGAAAGTAGCCGGGGCTGATATAGGGATCGGTCTTGAAGGCGGTGTAGTGGAAACAGAGAACGGATTATTCTTGTGTAATTGGGGAGCGTTATCATTTGGAAATGAAAAGCCGATTGTTGCAGGAGGAGCAAGGATTTTGCTGCCGAATGAAATTTCGGAAAAGCTGAGAGGCGGTTTGGAATTGGGGCCGGTCATGGATCAGTTCTGTCAAATGAAAGATGTAGGTAAAGGAAATGGAGCTGTAGGCATCTTTTCAGGAGGGCTGGTCAATAGGGATGAGATGTTCGAACATATCCTCAAGCTTCTTGTCGGACAGTACCTTTATCATATGAAATCTTAAATTCTCCATCAATAGCTTGAAAAAATTTTACATATAAGGGTAACATATGTATAAAGCTTCAAGTTAATGGGAGGAAGCCATCATGAAAAAGAACTTGCTATTTGCCATTATTTCAGCCGTACTCCTTTTTTCTGCGGGGTGCAGTGCATCCATCAAAGACCAATCGAAGGATGCTGCGTCTTCGGTGAAAAAGGCTTTTGAAGCAGAACCGAAAGAGGCAGATGAAAAACTGAAAGAATTAAAAGTCCATCTTCCTTTTGGGATGTCTGTCAAAAAAGAGACCGCAAATAATGTCATACTAAAAAAAGGTGCCAATATCTATATCCTTTTTTATAATACAAAAGAAGCAGAAGACAGCGACCTTGTCTACAAGATGAGCACCGGGCAGGGAGAGGCGCCATATCTAACAAAAACATATAAAGACGATGGCCGCTTTGGCTTCCTTATCATCAATAAGGTGAAGAAGGATCTCTACGAGGTCAGTACGGGCATCGGGGGCATCAAGATGACGACTGAAGTAAAAACAAGAAAGGTTGCTTCCACCGCAGAAATGATGATGGAAATCGTTTCTTCCGCTGAATATCGAAATAAAAAGTAAAAACGCCCGTGGGCATTCTATTTGGATGCCCACGAGCGTTTTTTGCTTTCTAAAAGTCCTTTCGACCTTTAAGAACAATGTAATATTTGTCTAGACAAAACATACAACTGTCTTTACACTAGTAAATTGAAAAGATGTTTATGAGGGGGATATGGATGAAAGAATTTCTTAAAAGAAAAGGCGTTCATGTTTCTGTTAAGGCCTATTTAATTGATGCACTCGGATACATGGCACTAGGATTGTTTAGTTCGCTGATCATTGGACTGATTATGAAAACGATAGGCGAACAGCTTCATCTGCCGTTTTTCATAGATATGGGGACATTGGCAATGGGTTTGATGGGTCCCGCCATTGGAGTAGCTGTTGCTTACGGGCTGGGTGCTCCGCCGTTGGTCATTTTTGCAGGTGCCATAACAGGAGCAGCAGGTGCAGAACTAGGAGGTCCTGCGGGCAGTTACGCGGCTGCATTAATTTCTTGTGAAATCGGTAAACTAATCAGCAAGGAAACAAAAATTGATATTATCGTTACGCCATTCGCCACGATTCTTGCAGGGTATTCAGTTGCTTACTTGATCGGACCATTTATTGCTGATTTTATGACGATGTTCGGGAGCTGGATCAGCTGGGCGACACTGCAAAGGCCAATCATCATGGGAATCCTTGTTGCCTTATTGATGGGGCTTGCCTTGACTGCGCCGATCTCAAGTGCGGCCATTGCTTTTATGCTTGGACTAAGCGGTATTGCTGCAGGTGCTGCAACGATTGGCTGCAGTGCGCAAATGATTGGATTTGCTGTCAGCAGCTATCGTGAAAATAAAATGGGCGGTCTGCTCGCACAGGGGCTTGGGACTTCGATGCTTCAGGTGCCTAATATTGTGAGGCATCCGCTTATATTAGTTCCACCCACTGTTGCCGGAGTCATTTTGGCTCCTTTTGGTACAACGCTATTCCCGATGGAGAACAATCCAGCAGGTGCCGGGATGGGAACGAGCGGCCTCGTGGGGCAGATCATGGCATTCACGACTATGGGCTTTTCCATGGAAGTATTAATCAAGGTCCTGCTATTGCATATCATTGGACCTGCAGTCATCAGCCTGATACTATCGGAATATATGAGGAAACGCGGCTGGATTAAATTTGGCCAGATGAAGATAGAAACTGGAGGCAAATAGACATGGAAAAATTGCAAAGAATGGAACAGTTCGAGGAATTAAAAAATACCGGAAAGCATATCTTTATGTTTTCTGCAGACTGGTGTCCTGATTGCCGTTTCATTGACCCATTCCTACCTGAAGTAGAAGCAGACTTTCCTGAATTCACATTCGTTTATGTAGATAGAGATCAATTCATAGACCTATGCGCAGCACTGGACGTATACGGCATCCCAAGCTTCGTTGCATTCAACGAAGGAAAAGAAACAGGAAGATTCGTAAGCAAAGACAGAAAAACAAAAGAAGAAATCGAATCATTCATTAAAGGGTTATAATTTAGTTGTGACTCAAAACGAGTTTGCGGAATTTCCGTAAACTCGTTTTGTACTTGCAGGGGGTTTTATTGTAAAATGAAACATGGCAATTCAATCTCCTACTCTAGAAGGAGGGGTCAAAATGAAAATGGACACAATCAAAATGAAAAAAGAATTGCAGGCACGATTAGAAGCGCCGCATAGAACTTTTACATATGACCGCGAAAAAGAAGTGCTCCGCATAGAAAATACGGACACAAAAAAAGGAATCAATATCACCTTGCCGGGAATCGTGGCAAAGTGGCAGGAGCAAAAAGAAAAAGCCATTGATGAAGTTGTTTACTATGTAAACGAAGCCCTCGGTGTAATGGGCACGAAAACCGAAGGAAAAGGAAAAGAAAAGAATATCTTTCCTGTCATCCGCTCCACTTCGTTTCCAATGGAAAGCTCCGAAGGTACAGCTTTTATCACGGACGAGCATACTGCAGAAACCCGAATCTACTACGCCTTGGATCTCGGGAATACCTACAGGCTGATTGATGAAGAGTTTTCAGCTCAGGAAGGATGGAGCAAGGAGCATATCAAGGAAACCGCTCTTTTCAACGTCCGATCCCTGCCTGTGAAAATGAAATCTGACAACGTTGCCGGGAATGAGTTTTATTTCCTTAATACAAACGATGGATATGATGCAAGCAGGATTCTCAATGCTTCATTCCTCGAGGGCATGTCTGAGAAAATGGAAGGGGAAATGACTCTCGCTGTTCCCCATCAGGACGTATTAATCATTGGGGATATCCGCAATGAAACAGGATATGACATCCTGGCCCAAATGACAATGAGCTTTTTCGCAGCTGGCACTGTTCCGATTACCGCGTTGTCATTTTTATATGAAAATGGCGAATTGGACCCGATATTCATATTAGGAAAGAATCGTAAAAAATAAGGAGGAAAAAGAGATCATGAACGTTTTTTATAATAAAGAAGGAATCGGCGATACGTTAATCATCGTCTTAGGTGATGCAGAAAGAGAGGTTCACTCCTTTGAGCGCAAAGGAGATGCCGTAAAAATTAATAACAGCGAATCCAAGGAATTGATTGGTTTTAATCTTTTCAACGCATCCCAATACTTGGAACTGAATGAGTCCGGATCTGTCGAAATGAATGAAGAAAAATTGGCTGTTATCAATGATGCCCTTTCTAAAAATGGGTTTGAAGATAAGTTGGAAGCTGACTTTTCTCCAAAATTTGTTGTCGGATATGTTCAGTCCAAAGAAAAACATCCAAACGCGGATAAATTGAATATCTGCAAAGTGGATGTAGGCAGCGGAGAAGTGCTTCAAATCGTCTGTGGTGCACCGAATGTCGATGAAGCACAAAAAGTGGTAGTAGCAAAAGTTGGGGCTGTAATGCCAAGCGGAATGATTATCAAGGATGCTGAATTAAGGGGTGTCCCATCAAGCGGGATGATTTGCTCAGCAAGGGAATTGGCTCTGCCTGATGCCCCTCAAGAAAAAGGAATCCTTGTATTGGAAGATGAAAAATACTCCGCAGGACAGCCATTTATTTTTTAAGCATATATGAATGAAATTTGTAAACGAAAACTGGCTCAATGGAGCCGGTTTTTTGTCTTTAATTACTAAAAAAATAGGGGGATTGGAGTCCTTTGAATTCTCTTATATCCCAGAATTAATTACATTTTTTGTTATGTGATGGGAAAAAGGAGTCGTTTTTTCTAGTGGATTTTGTCTAAACAGCGAGTTTTTCGTTGTGTCCTTTTATATATTCGCTCGAAATTCTGTCGGAAACTGTTACAATAAGAAAGATTACTACAGAAAGAGTGATACATATGAGCTGGTTTAAAAAAATCGCAAAAATACTCAAATCAGATGAAAATATCGAAGGTGAATATGAACATATAACACATGAAAGCTCTGAACTTCCATCTCAAATGGAAGGACCCCAGAGGGCATCCAAAGGAAAAGAAATTGAAACACGAATGACCTATCAGTATCCAAAAGGAGAATTCCGTTTCCCATTGATTCCTGATCAAGGAAAGGCAAGGGAGCAAAGAAGACAGCAAATGAGGCAGCAGCCTGTAGAGAAGCAGGATGTACGACTGAAAAAAGAGAAGCCGCTGCCAAAGGGTTTAGAAAAGCAAAAAGAGAAGCTGCCGGTGAAGGATGAGCCCTCTAGAAATGAACAGCACAACCATACGAGCCGTCCCACGATCAAACCGAAACTCAGCAGGCCCTTTACACCGACTGAAATCCCTTCGCCGATATACGGCTTCAATCGGCCTAAGCCTAATGAAAAAGTTGAAATTGAATTAAGCGGAATAAAAACTGTCACTGCTGCCATTACAAATAATATAGATATTCCTTCATCCCTTTTTAAGAAGGAAGAAGAGATATCTCCAGCAATGGAACACACCCCGCTGCCGATCCTAGAAAAAACAGAGGCAGCTGATATTAATTTGAAGGAAACGGATGAAATCATTGAAGCAAGAGAAGAGCCTGAAGAGCAGGTTACATCTGTTGAAGAAACGATTATTGAACCTCAAATGGAATCGTTTGAGTCTGAAATATTAGAAGATAAAGAGATTCTGAAAGTTGAGGACACTCAGGAGATAAATGAGGAAGTAGAGCAAGCTTCTGAAGATATTGAGGATCATTCCTTTGTACAACAAGCCATGCAATCAACTGAAACTTCTGCTGCACTTGAAGCCGAAGAAGAAACAGAAGCAGTTGAGAGAATAGAAGAAGTCCGTCAAGAAGAACAAAAGAAACGTTCACACCTGCCGTTTAATGTCATCATGACAAAACAAGACCGGACAAAATATGAACAAAAAAAAAGCGTAGGAATGGTCAGACCTTCCATTGAAGCCAGTATTAAAGATGAGCCTGTTCCATGTGTAATGGAGGAAAAAAAGCCTGCAGTGGAAGAAGTTCTATCTGGATCAGTGGAAAATGATAAGGGGCTGTCAAATGGATACTCCCTGCCGCCATACGAATATCTTAATCCTCCGGTAGATGAAGAGCCAAGTGATGATTGGCTCAGGCAGCAAAGTGAATTATTGAATGAAACACTTGCTAACTTCAATGTTCAGGCACAAGTCGTGAATGTCACTCAAGGACCTGCTGTCACAAGATTTGAAGTACAGCCCGCTCCAGGTGTAAAAGTGAATAAGATTACAAATCTTTCCGACGATATCAAATTAAGCCTGGCAGCAAAGGATATCAGGATTGAAGCACCGATTCCGGGCAAGCATACAATCGGAATCGAAGTACCGAACAAATCGGGAAGACCTGTCTGGATAAGTGAAATCATTTCAAGCCCAGCCTTCCAAGAGAGCAGCTCGCCTTTGACAGCTGCACTCGGATTGGATATCTCAGGGAATCCGATCGTCACAGATTTAAAAAAGATGCCGCATGGCTTGATTGCAGGTGCAACGGGTTCAGGAAAAAGCGTCTGCATCAATTCCATTCTTTTAAGTTTGCTTTATAAAGCAAAGCCGCATGAATTAAAGCTTCTGTTGATTGACCCGAAAATGGTGGAATTGGCCCCTTACAACCATATTCCACACCTTGTCAGTCCGGTGATCACAGATGTCAAAGCAGCTACGGGAGCCTTGAAGTGGGCGGTGGAAGAAATGGAGCGGCGCTATCAATTATTTGCCCATGCGGGTGCAAGGGATATCACTCGATTCAATGATTTAGCAGAGAAAAATAAACAATACAGCGACAAGCTTCCTTATATTGTCATCGTCATCGATGAATTGGCAGATCTTATGATGATGTCCCCGGCCGATGTAGAAGAGGCGATTTGTCGAATTGCCCAAAAAGCCCGTGCATGCGGAATCCACTTGATCATCGCTACTCAAAGGCCGTCGGTGGATGTCATTACAGGATTGATCAAAGCGAATGTTCCGACAAGGATTGCGTTTTCGGTTTCTTCTCAAATCGATTCAAGGACCATCATCGACATCAGCGGAGCAGAAAAGCTCTTAGGCAAAGGGGATATGCTGTTCCTGGAAAACGGGGCATCCAAGCCATTCAGGCTGCAAGGTACATTTGTTTCCGATGATGAGATTGATATGATTGTCGATCATGTACGCTCACAACAGGAGCCCGATTATCTGTTCGAACAGGAAGAACTGCTGAAGAAAACGCAAGTTGTTGAAGAAGAAGACCCGCTCTTTTTTGAAGCGTGTGAATTCATTGTCGACCAAGGCGGCGCTTCGACGTCTTCCCTTCAAAGAAGATTCCATATCGGCTATAACCGGGCAGCCCGTTTGATCGACCTGCTTGAAAAGCAAGGAATCATATCTGAATCACGCGGGACCAAGCCAAGGGATGTACTAATCTCCGAAGGTGAGTTAGAATCGATTCAGGATACTAGTCCTAGTTTATAGAACATGGTATTCTTTACTTATGTCTAAACATACTAAACGTAATCAAGTCCTTTTCTGCAATTGAAAATGGGCAAAGTGACTTTTTAAGGAGCTTTTGAGAATGAAGGAAATCGAGTTAAAAGTTCAAGGGAAAATCAACCGCTTGACGAATCATACATTTAAGTTCGACGAAAGAGTGAAGGAAGGCTGGTTCTCGGCTGTCTATTTTTTAAAAACACGCGAAATCGCACGTAAATTCAAACCAGAGAGCCGTGTCACGATGCAGTTCTTCCAGAAGAATGAAGCTGTTCTGTGCGGAACGGATGAAGTGATTGCCTTGCTTCATACATTTTCGGACAATCCCGAAGAATTAGTCATCAAGTCATTAAAAGACGGGGATAAGATCAGCCCGTTTGAAACAGTGCTCACAATAGAAGGAAGATATCAGGATTTCGGCTACCTGGAAGGATTGATTGATGGCATCTTAGCCAGAAGGACTTCCGTTGCTACGAATGTATATAATGTAGTCAAAGCGGCAGCCGTTTCAGGCAAGCAAAAACCGGTCATTTTCATGGGAGACCGTGATGACCACTTTACTACACAAGCAGGCGATGGATATGCTGCATTCATCGGCGGCGCTACGGCGCAGGCTACTCACGCAATGAGTGAATGGTGGGGCAAAAAGGGAATGGGGACTATGCCTCATGCCTTGATACAACTGTTCAATGGAGATATCGTGGAAGCAACGAAGGCATATCAGGAAACTTTCCCTGAAGACGAATTGATCTCATTGGTGGATTATAATAATGATGTCATTACTGATTCACTTAAGGTTGCAAGGGAATTCGGCCAAGATTTAAAAGGCGTCCGAGTGGATACCTCAAGGACCATGATTGATAAATATTTCTTGCGCAATCAGCATCTTTTAGGTACTTTTGATCCCCGCGGTGTCAATGCTCAATTGATATTTGCATTGAGAAAGGCCCTTGACGATGAGGGATTTGGCCACGTAAAGATTGTCGTGTCAGGTGGATTCAGCGAAGATCGTATTATGGATTTTGAAAAATCCGGTGTACCGGTCGACATGTATGGCATCGGCAGCAGTCTATTGAAGATCAATATTGGATTTACAGGAGATAACGTGGTGCTTGACGGTGCTCCGCAGGCGAAAGCTGGAAGGAGACTCCGCCTTAATCCTAGATTAGAAAAAGTGGAATGGAATTGACATGCCTAACAAAGCAGATTCTTTGTTGAATTTTCATGAGTTCAAGGAGAAAAAGCAGCGTTTGGCTGAAGAAAAAGCCTCGAATATCTATGATATGGCCCGTGGATATGCAGAACGATCTGCCAATATCCGCGAAAAGGTGAGGGGAAAGCATATTTTTTGCAGCATGACCGGCATCTCGAATGCCGAGCCCCTTTCCGATTGGCTGGAAGAAGCATTTTTTCAATGGTTCCTTTTTGATTATAAAACAATCAGCGGCAAAACAATCTTTCATACATTTTTGTACAGCCGGCAGCAGCAATGGACAGAGCCCGACTTTATACAAGGGGCTCTCTTTTTGACTGCAGCCCTGGAGCCCGTCGAAATCACTGAAGTTCACTCAGATAGAGAATTCAAGGCGAGGAATTTAACGGCCTCGTGCAAAGAGGTGCAGATTAAGTCCGCCGCTTCGAGAAATGTCTCTAAAGGATACGCTTTTCTAAGAAAAATTCCATTATTGACAAAAGAAATGTTAGTCGGAGATATTTTTGTGGTAAATACCCCTGAGAGGATTGACATGCTCTTAAAGGATTATAAAAAAGCATCATTGGAACATAATGGTTTGGCATGGCGCACCTATTTGAAAGAAAATAGTATGAAATATGCATTTTCCCCTGATGTACAGACACTACATAGTCACAGTGAATAATTAATGCTATAATGATTCAATATGAAAATTGCGTTAAATACTTTTAATTTAAATTTAATGAGTTCATGATCAGAAATGTGGACCATCGCAAAAAAAAGATTGATTTCATATACTGCTTACAGATAGACGAATGTTGGAGGTTCTATTATGACTTTATACCATTTCGTAGGCATTAAGGGTTCAGGAATGAGCGCTCTGGCGCAAGTCCTTCACGATATGAATTATAATGTCCAAGGTTCTGATGTTGAGAAATACTTTTTCACTCAGGCATCCCTTGAGGATTCAGGAATCAAAATCATGCCTTTTCAGCGCGGAAATATTCAGCCTGGAATGACCGTGATCGCAGGAAATGCTTATCCAGATACTCATGAAGAAATTGACGAAGCGCTAAAATTAGGGCTTCCGGTCATCAGATATCATAAATTTCTGGGCGACTTCATGCAGCGCTTTACAAGCATCGCTGTAACAGGAGCACATGGCAAAACATCCACTACCGGTTTATTGGCCCATATTATGAGAGGGGCTAAACCTACATCCTATTTGATCGGGGACGGTACCGGAAAAGGGGACGCGGATGCGGAGTATTTTGTATTTGAAGCATGTGAATACAGAAGACATTTCCTTTCCTATTTCCCTGACTATGCGATTATGACAAACATCGATTTTGACCACCCTGATTATTTTGCCAATATCGATGATGTCTTTTCCGCGTTTCAGGAAATGGCTCTTCAAGTGAAAAAAGGGATCTTTGCATGCGGCGATGATGAACAGCTTCAAAAAATCCAGGCAAAAGTACCGGTGCTATTCTATGGATTTGATGAAGAGAATGACTTCCAGGCAAGGAATGTGGAGAGGGGTGAAACTGGTACATCCTTCGACGTATTTGTGAGGAACAATTTCTATGCAAGCTTTAAAATCCCTCAATATGGTGATCATAATGTACTTAATGCATTATCAGTCATTGCGGTTTGCCATTATGAAGAGATTGATGCGGAAGCTGTACAGAAGCAATTCATGAGCTATGGCGGCGTAAAAAGAAGGTTCACCGAAAAAGTACTTGGGGATCAAATCATCATCGATGACTATGCCCACCATCCAACGGAAATAAAAGCGACGATCGAATCAGCAAGGCAAAAGTTCCCGGGGAAAGAATTAGTAGCTGTTTTTCAGCCTCATACTTTCACAAGGACTCAGACGTTCCTAACAGATTTTGCCAAGAGTTTGAGCGAAGCAGACCATGTATTCTTATGCGACATCTTTGGATCTGCGCGTGAAAATCATGGAAAGCTTTCCATTCACGATCTCCGTGAAAAAATTGAAGGGTCGCATCTGATCAATGAGACAGATACTTCCCCATTATTGGCATACAGGGACAGCGTCATTATTTTCATGGGTGCGGGGGATATTCAAAAATTCCAATCAGCCTACGAAGAATTAAAGACGGACAGCCTTAAAGAGGCGTGAATATAGTAAAAGGAAGCCGCTGAGAAGCGGCTTCCTTTTATTAATTACATTTATTTCAAGTTTTCAGGATTTAAACATTCCAATTCCGGCAGGACGAAACGGCCGTCTTTTCTGATGAGAACATCATCAAAATAGATTTCTCCCCCGCCGTATTCCGGTCTTTGGATCATGACCATATCCCAATGGATGTTGGAATGGTTCCCATTGTATGCATCCTCATAGCATTCACCAGGAGTGAAATGGAAGCTGCCATCGATCTTCTCATCAAATAGGATATCCTGCATCGGATGTAAGATATATGGATTGACCCCAATTGCAAATTCCCCTACATAGCGGGCACCTTCATCAGTATCAAAAATCTTATTGATGCGATCTGAATCATTTGCTGTCGCTTCAACGATCTTTCCATCTTTGAAAGTCAATTTGACATTTTCGAATGTAAATCCTTGATATGGAGAAGGCGTATTGTATGCGATTGTTCCGTTAACCGAATCTTTCACAGGAGCAGAATACACTTCACCATCAGGGATGTTCAAGCGGCCCGCACATTTTACAGCCGGGATGTCCTTAATGGAGAAAGTCAAGTCAGTTCCTTCCCCTGTCAGGCGCACCTTGTCTGTGCGGTTCATTAATTCAACGAGACTGTCCATTGCCTTATCCATTTTGCTGTAGTCAAGGTTGCAGACATCGAAATAAAAATCTTCAAAACCTTCAGTGCTCATTTTGGCTAATTGCGCCATTGCTGCATTAGGGTATCGAAGGACGACCCATTTCGTTTTTGGCACACGAATTTCCCTATGTACTTTCTTTCCTACAGTGCTTCCATGGATTTTCATTTTATCACCAGGAACATCAGACTGTTCATTGATATTATCTCCGGAACGAAGACCGATGTAAGCATCCATCTGGCTCATGACTTGAGCTTCAAAATCAGCAATCATGTTGAATTGCTCTTCCTGTGCTCCCATAAGAAGGGCGCGGTCAACCTGCTGATCCTTCAATGAAACAAATGGGTAGCCTCCAGCTGCATATGCTTCTTTTACAAGGGCTGCGACTAGTTCCTTTTGAAGCCCGAAGTTTTCAATAAGAACTTTCTCACCTGACTGAAGCTGTACAGAATAATTGATTAAGTTTTTGGCGAGCTTTTCAATCCGCGGATCTTTCATATGTAGTTCCTCCTAATTTGCCACAATTTTGTTGCACATTGTCATTGTAACCGAATTCATGAAGAATGTTGAGCGGGAAAGGTTTATTTGAAAAAATTTAAGCTGGAAAGAAGGATAATTTTGTTTCCTCTAGAAAATATAATAAAGTCGTTTGCTCCAAAGAAGATGGGGGTAAAGAAGATATATAAATTAGGAGGTGGATACATAGTGATTTTGATTCTTTATTTGAGCATTGCACTTATTGCGATCGCTTTTCTTATCTTGGTCATAAATCTATCAAAGACACTAAAATCCTTGACAACAACGATGGACAGCGTATCTTCTACGCTTACTGGGCTTGAAGGGCAGCTCCAGGGAGTAACCCGGGAAACGACTGAACTCCTTCATAAAACAAACAGTCTTGCTGAGGACATTCAAGAAAAATCTGAAAGTCTGAATACAGTTGTCTACGCAGTGAAGGATGTAGGAACATCAATTCAGGGATTGAATCAATCCATCAAAAAGGTTACAACTTCCATTTCCTCTGAAGTGGAGAGAAATCAAGATAAAATATCCCAGGTAGTTCAATGGAGCAGTGTCTTTATGGAACTGAAGGATAAATTCAAGTCAAAAAGAAATGAAAAACCTGCCCCAAATCTTCCTGCTGAAACAAAGCCGCAGGAATTGAGGGAACATGTCATTCAAAGATCAAGATCTTAAAAAATTTAGGGAGGAATTAAAATGGCTCAAGTTTCCGAAACAAATACAACAGAGAGAAACGATCAAAATATGAATACAAAAGACTTTCTGATTGGCGCATTGATTGGCGGGATTGTAGGTGCGACGACAGCCTTATTCTTAGCTCCTAAATCCGGCAAGGAATTGCGTGATGATTTGAACTTGCAAGCTATGCAGCTTAAGGAGAAGTCATCCACATTCAAAGATACTGCAGTGGAAAAAGGAAATGAGTGGGCAGCAGTAGCAAAAGAAAAAACGTCAGCTCTTTCTCAAGCAGTACAAACAAATGATCTGATCAATAAAGTAAAGAATCTACGTACAGCAGGCGATGCAGAACCGGGCGAAACAAGTGATGCAGGCACAACTGCTGATGATGTTAACCAAAAGCTTGAAGAAACAAAAAAAGCGTTTGATGAAACAGAGCAAAGCATGAGCAAATAAGTTTGTTTAATGAACGGTGAAGTGATACGATAGCTTCACCGTTTTATTTTTTCCCAGGAGATGATTAAGATGAAAATTGAATCAATGGATCAGTTTAAAGAATTGATGGAAAAAGAAAACCGTTTTTTCTTTATGAAACACAGCCTTACTTGTCCAATCAGCGGTAATGCGTTTCAAGAATTCAATTCCTTTCTTCAGGATTCTGATGCCAAAGGCTATTATTTAGCTGTGCAGGAAGCAAGGGAGCTTTCAAGCCAGCTTGCAGATGAATTCCAGATTAAACATGAATCCCCACAAGTTTTTCTTATCGAAAACGGGAAGCCTGTTTGGCATGCATCACACTGGAACATTACAAAAAAAGAATTGGACAAACATTTGTTCAAATAAAAAAACAGGCTTAAGTGCCTGTTTTTTTATTTGGCCGCCATCGGCCATAGAATCTCCAGGTCGTCTCCGGAAACAATTTCATCGTAAAAAGTTGTGTCTTCATTGTTTTTTAATAATCTGAACTGACCGCGTGAATCCGGCGGCATTTCTATTTCTACATGGCGGAATAAGTCCTGGAATATAAATGGCTCTGCTTCTTTTTGCAGCACTTCAATTTCATCCCCGAAATCCAACACATCTGCTTTATTCAAAATCATCCCGTTTCTTCTGATGACGGTTAAAGGCTTGGAAATAGAAAGTGCTTCTCCATTAAATCGGACAGTAATGGATCGATCCAGGTCCCATTGTTTTTTCTGTGCGATTTCTTCCAGGGAAGGATTCTTAAATGGAATGACTTCAATCTCATCTCCATCTTCAAAGCTTTCAGTTGCTTTTACTTCTTTTCCATTTAGCTGAACCTTGCCTGAATATGCAGGAAGAAAGGTGTCTTTTCCGTTAATTTTAATGCGAAATGGCTTCAATTGGTGAATGGCATCCTTTTCTTCGGCATCCTTCATCAATTCTTCGATAGTTTGCGGGAAAGACATATGGATCTTATCTTTATCTTCAAGATATTCCTCGAGTTCAGCTTTCCTTCCATTTCGATAAACAGTCATTCCGACTTTTTGCACTAAACCATTTAAATGGATTGTTTTAATCGGGACTTGATCAATGAAATCTATTATCCGTACACTGGCTGGCCCGCCATCTTTTCCGTTCAACGCAGTAATGGAGTCACCGTGAGAGACTTCTTCATCCAAATCGCAGATCTCCCCATTTTTCTCGATGACTGGTGGATGACCGTGTTCACCGGGAACGGTGACGACTTGGCCATTGAACTCAATGATGATGGCCATTCCGGGCTTCCCGTAAAGACGGGAAATTTTTTGTCCGGATGCTAGCAGACAATCCCCTACTGTGAGTTTTTTCACTTCAAATAAGCGGACAGGCCGATCATTGACATATACAGTGATGTATTGGACAGGGGATTTCTTTGCAGCTATGGCGATTCCGATAGGTGTAACATATTCCGGGCCGCTGCTGATGCTTGGATCAACCTCCAGCCCTTGGATTGCATCAGAGCCCCTGATTGCCACCCGGTTAGCAGGAAGATTGAGGCATTCTGCAATCCTTTCCGGCAATTCAGGGGTCATGCTCCCTCCACCGACTAGCATGACAGCTTTTGGAGAATGCCCATTATTCAAGGAAAGAATTTCATTGGAAATGCTTTTAGCCAGTTTATCAATGGAATTTGAAATCATTGAGATGACTTCTGATTTTTCAACTGTCGATTGAATCCCTAAAATATCTTCAATTTCAACCTGTTCATTACCAAGAAGCTGCCGTTTGGCTGTTTCTGCATTAGGAAAGTCGAGAAGCAGGGCATCGCTGAGGGCCTCTGTGATTTCATCTCCTGCGACTGGGACCATTCCATAGGCAACGACAGTCCCCATATTGGTCAATGCGATGTCAGAAGTCCCTGCGCCGATATCTACTAAAGCAACATTCAATCTCCTCATAGATGGAGGAATAAGGACATTTATAGCGGCAATAGGTTCAAGGGTCAATGCTTCCATTTCAAGACCCGCCCGGTTCAGGGCAGCAATCAACGATTCCACTACGACGCGAGGGAGGAAGGTTGCAATGATTTCTACCGACGCTTCATCACCCTGTTGATCGACAAGACTCCCGATTTCTTCTCCGTCTAATCGATAATGAAGTACGGAATAGCCGACACAATAATAATAGTAGCTTTTTTCATTGTCATATTTTTCAGCTGCGTGGGCCTGTGCCTGCTGGACTGCGCTGAGCTCCAGATGCAGGACATCCTGTTTGGTCAGTATGTTCTTGCCTTTTATTGAAAGGAATACACTGGAACGTTCTGTTTTTAATGCCCTTCCGGCAGCTGCGACACATACTTTTGAAAGTGTGCCGTGTCTTGTCTCCAACTCTTTTTTGATTTCTTGAATGACTTGGGATACAGCGGGTACATCATGGATTTGTCCATCCAGCATGGCTCGTTCTTTATGTTCTTTTACAAGCAGCTCTTGCACATGGTAAACTGAATTTATTTCCTCGAGGATAATTCCGACTACTGATCGGGTTCCAATATCGAGAGCAAAAATCTTTTCTTTTTCTTGCACAGCTATACACCTACTTTTGATGTTTGTCATACTATGCTTTAATACTTAAAAGCGTTTAATTAATAAAGTTATTTCTCGTGACATCTTGTCTGCAATCATTTATAATAAATCCTAATATAAAAAAATGTATCACACTTTTAGTATATGGAAAAGATTTGTCCCATTGGATAATTCTTTTAAATAACCGCGAGGGAAAGGATGACCATCAATGAGCAACCAAGAACTTGATCAATTAAGGCAGCAAGTCGATGAAATGAACCTTGAGATTCTAAAGCTAGTAAACGATAGAGCACGTTTGGTTCAGGAAATTGGAAAAGTCAAAGAAAAACAAGGTGTAAACCGCTACGATCCGCTCCGCGAAAGAGACATGCTCAATCTGATTAAGCAGCATAATGATGGACCTTTTGAAAATTCCACCATCGAGCATATGTTCAAACAAATCTTCAAAGCGGCTCTGGAGCTTCAGGAAGATGACCACCGCAAAGCTCTTCTTGTGTCCCGCAAGAAAAAAGCGGAAGATACGATTGTGGAGATCAAAGGGGAAAAAATCGGAGATGGAAATCCTCACTTCGTTTTCGGCCCTTGTGCTGTAGAGTCTTACGAACAGGTGGCAGCAGTGGCACAATCCATTAAATCAAAAGGATTGAAGCTATTAAGGGGAGGAGCTTTCAAACCTCGTACATCTCCTTATGACTTCCAGGGGCTTGGCATCGAAGGACTGAAGATTTTAAAAAGAATTGCCGATGATTTTGACATGGCTGTCGTCAGCGAAATTGTCAATCCGGCTGATATTGAACATGCCTTGGAATATATTGATGTCATCCAGATCGGTGCAAGAAATATGCAGAATTTCGAATTGTTGAAAGCTGCTGGTGCCGTCAATAAGCCTGTATTATTGAAGAGAGGGCTAGCCGCAACCATTGATGAATTCATCAATGCAGCAGAATATATCATGGCACAGGGAAATGGCCAGATCATCCTCTGTGAGCGGGGAATCCGCACATATGAGCGTGCTACAAGAAACACACTGGACATTTCGGCAGTACCTATCTTGAAGCAGGAAACGCATCTGCCTGTATTTGTTGATGTCACTCATTCAACAGGCAGAAGGGATTTATTGCTTCCTACGGCGAAGGCTGCATTGGCAATTGGAGCAGATGGAGTAATGGCTGAAGTCCATCCTGATCCGGCAGTCGCATTATCCGATTCAGCACAGCAGATGGACTTGGAGCAGTTCGATGAATTCTACCGTTCTCTTCTTTCTTCTGCACACCCAGTAAAACTGTAAATTCAGTGGGATTTATAAGTAGATATTTCCCTAAACCGGTCTCTTGCAGGCCGGTTTTTCTCATTATTTGAGGATTTAATGAATTTTTATACTGAAATGGGTAAAAGCTTGGCAAAATAGAAGGGAATTCGTTGATTGAAAGAGCTTACTATCGTATTATAGGAACAATAATGCTGAATTCGACATAGGAGAGTGGTACAAGTGAATATTACTATATATGATGTTGCACGCGAGGCTAATGTTTCGATGGCAACTGTATCAAGGGTTGTGAACGGAAACCCGAATGTAAAACCTGCGACAAGAAAGAAAGTCCTCGATGTCATTGAACGGCTTGGATACCGTCCTAATGCCGTGGCGCGTGGATTGGCAAGCAAAAAGACCACAACGGTTGGTGTCATTATCCCTGATATCTCTAATATTTTCTTTGCAGAGCTGGCAAGGGGAATTGAGGATATCGCAACAATGTATAAATATAACATCATTTTGAGCAATTCCGATCAAAACAAAGAAAAGGAACTTCATCTGTTGAATACGATGCTCGGAAAACAGGTGGATGGGATCGTCTTCATGGGCGGAAACATCACCGAAGAACATACAGCTGAGTTTGAACGCTCCCCTGTCCCCATTGTTCTTGCAGGTTCTGTAGAATCATCTGAAAAAATTCCTTCCGTTAATATCGACTACTACCAGGCGGCGTATGATGCTGTTAAGGAATTTGCCGGCAAGGGGCATAAACAAATTGCATTTGTGGTAGGACCTTTTCACGATACTATCAATAGTGGACAGAAGCTTGAAGGCTACAAAAAAGCTCTTGAGGAATCAGGAATTGCTTATAATGAAGAGCTGGTCATTGAAGGGGACTACACATATGATTCCGGTTTGGAGGCATGGCAGAAGCTTGGGGAAATGGAAGACAAACCGACGGCAGTCATTGCTGGGAACGATGAAATGGCCCTTGGCGTCGTGCATGGAGCGCAGGATGCCGGACTGACTATCCCGGATGACCTCGAAGTGATTACATCCGATAATACAAAACTTGCTTTGATGGTTAGGCCGCAGCTGACATCGATCGTACAGCCGCTTTATGATATTGGGGCAGTTTCGATGCGTTTGCTGACTAAATATATGAACAAAGAAGAAGTAAAAGATCATATCGTAGTTCTGCCTCACAGAATTGAACATCGGGATTCCACGAAGTAGAAAAGCGGAGCCGGCCTGAAAGCCCCGACCAGCATAAGACGGAACTCGAAGGAAATCCTGATTTCCGTAGAGGTACGGCTTATGACTCGAGGGGCTGGGCGGAGGAGCTGGACAAAGAAAAGCGGACCCGCCCTGAAAGAGTCTCTGGGGCTGGACATATAAAAAAGATGGGCTTTCATAACGTTAGAAAGCCCATCTTTTTTATTTACCTCGTTTCCTTTCGGATGGAATAGAGCGCTTTTTCGACAGTCTGGGCATTTTTCTCGTTAATTTCCTGTTTGCGTGGAATGGGCTTGTACATCTCCTGTGGATCCTGCCAGGTTGGAATCAGGGAAACAGGTGATTGCGGCTGCCATTTTTCCAGCCATGATTGGGGAAGCTGCTCTTCCAGTTTATCCATTTGCCCTGTCATTTCCAGCCATATGTATGACCATGCACGTGGAACCACTCTCCAGATGTCATAGCCCCCGCCTCCGACGGCAATCCACTTTCCTCCACAGTAGGCATGGGCCAATTCGTGGGCAATACGTGGGATTTCCCGATAAATATTCATGGTAGAAGATAAATGCGTTAGCGGGTCGAAATAATGGGCATCTGCTCCATTTTGAGTCAGGATGACATCAGGTTTAAAAAACTCAATGATTTCCCTGAATGATGTTTCATATGCCAAAAGCCATGATTCATCTTCTGTAAAGGCATCAAGTGGAATATTGAAGGAGTACCCATAGCCCTTCCCGCTTCCTTTTTCATGAACGTTCCCTGTGCCGGGGAAAAGATATCTTCCCGTTTCATGTATCGAGAGCGTACAAACCTGGTCGTCATCAAAGAAAGACCATTGCACCCCGTCCCCGTGGTGGGCATCAGTATCTACGTAGAGAACACGTGCATTATATTTTTCCCGTAAATACTTGATGGCAATGGAGCAGTCGTTATAAATACAAAATCCAGACGCTTTTCCCCTAAAGCCATGGTGCAGTCCGCCGCCAAGATGAAGGGCATGGTCGCATCTGCCGCTCATAACCGCATCAACAGCTTCCAAGGTGCCGCCTGCCATTAAGGAACTAGCTTCATGCATTTTGGGGAAAATCGGCGTATCCTCGGTCCCCAGACCAAAATCTTCAGCCTTCTCAGCGCCCATCCGACCTTCACCAGCCGCTTTGACTGCTTCTACAAAGGATGGATTGAGGGCAAGGAATAACTCTTCCTCAGATGCCATTCTTGGAGGGATGATATCACTGTCCTGTATTGCATGAAGGTCCTTCAACAAATCCAAAGTCAATGTCAATCTTTGCTGATTAAACGGATGATGCTCTGAGAAACGATAGTTGAGCAAATCATCCGAATAGACGAATAAAGCCTCTTTTTTCATGATGGCATACCCGGCATATTCGGCCAAAGGACCACATGGCCTTCACTTTTTAAAGCATTGATGACATTAACCGGATTCATCGTTCCTACCCTGAATACAAGTATCTTGTGTTCAGAGTTCTCTTTGTCAGGGTACACTAAGACGCTATGTACGTTTGCTTTATGGCTGCTGATGATTCCGGCAACTTCTGAAAGCATTCCTGCTTTATTCGGGACTTTGACTTCTATTTGGGAGCCTGGCTGATTTCCGCCTGTCAGTTCCACAAGGGTATAAAGCAGGTCGGTTTCTGTAATGATTCCTACAAGTTTTTTATCGCGCGTAATCGGCATGCACCCAATATGGTGCTCGTAAAATAGGGAGGCCGCCTCTTCCACAAAGTCCAATGGATGACCCGTAATGATGTCCTTCTGCATGATTCGTTGAAGTGGAGCAGCAAATTCTTCCCGGCTTCCATTTTCCTCGAAAATGGAAGGTGCTGCATCTTTCACATCACGATCTGTCACCAGTCCGACCACTTCATTGTTTTCATTGACGATTGGGATGTGGCGGATTTTTTTTGCTCTCATAAGCTCTATGGCTGATTTTAAAGTGTGTTGTGGCGTCAATGTCTCCACATGTGTCTTCATGATTTGTTCAATAATCATCTAATCAGCTCCTTTACATTGCTGTTTAATACATAAATCGATTCATGAAGCGGAGTTTATCAAACTGTTGAACGGAATCAGCATCAATTCGGGAGCCGATCCTTGCCATCAAGCAGTTGGCTGGGTGTGAACTTATCTCGGGATCATCTGTTGCATACCAGACGAGTCCACCTGCATTCATCATTTTTTCCATGACTTTGCGGTACTCCCAAACATTTAAACCTGTCCCTTTTAAATCCCAATGCCAATAATATTCTGTAGTGATTATGATGTAATCTTCCATTGCCTGATCCATCATGGAAACTTTCAAGAGGTTTTTACCGACTGAACTGCCTCTATACTTAGGGATTACTTCAATTGCCCCCAGTTCAATCAGATTTTCCATCTTTCCATGCGACCACCTTTCAAGAGGGTCGGGGTAAAGATAGGTAACGTAGCCGACAACGGTATTGTGATCTCTTGCCGCTATGATCCTGCCCTCCGGGAGGCCTGCGATTTCGATAAGGGCTTTATGCTGTTGGTGAGGGGGCCTGAAGGATGTCAGATCCTCGTGAAATTCCATCTCCTCCAGCTGTTTGGGAGAAATGGGGCCTTCAATGGTCAAATTCCCTTTTGCTGTCTTTAATTCCATTACATTGTAAGTTTTTTTATGTTCCATGGAGTCACCACCTTCAAGGGTTTTCTCTATCAAACTGATAAAATTCATAACTCTATCATTATACAAATACAAATAACAGTAAAGCGTTTTCATCATAGAGCCTCTATAAATATTTTAACAATTGAAAGGGAGGATGAAAACTTTGAAATGTTAAAAAATTGAGAAAAATTCTTTTTTGTACTATAATATTATTGTAATTTTACATAAAGGGGGATACGGAAAATGAAAGTGGAAGCGCTATCAGCAATACAAGGTGACTTTAATTTAAAGAACTATAATGAAACGTATGATTCCTTTAACTGGAAAGATGTTGAAAACCAGTTTAGCTGGTATGAAACGGGTAAGGTCAATTTGGCATATGAAGCCATCGACCGCCATGCAGAAACTCATCGTAAAAACAAGGTAGCACTTTATTACCGTGATGCATCAAGAAATGAAAAGTATACATTTAAAGATATGAAAGAAGAAACCAATAAGGCGGCAAATGTCTTCCGCTCTTTTGGGGATGTAGAAAAAGGCGACCGCGTATTCATCTTTATGCCAAGGTCTCCTGAGCTTTATTTTGCCGTACTTGGAGCAATCAAATTAGGCGCCATTGTAGGCCCGTTATTTGAAGCATTCATGGAGGGGGCAGTCAAGGACCGCCTCGAGGATAGCGAAGCAAAAGTGCTTGTGACGACTCCGGAATTGCTTGAGCGAGTACCTGTCGATGAACTTCCTGCATTAAAGCATATTTTCCTTGTAGGAAATGATGTGAAAGAAGAAGGAAAATACATCGACTTCCTTAAAAAAATGGAAACAGCAAGCAAGCATGCCGAGATTGAATGGGTCGACCGCACTGATGGATTAATCCTGCATTATACATCAGGTTCGACCGGCAAGCCAAAAGGCGTCCTTCATGTCCATAATGCCATGATCCAGCACTATCAGACTGCCAAGTGGGTCCTTGATTTAAAAGAAGATGATGTCTATTGGTGCACAGCCGATCCCGGCTGGGTCACAGGGACTTCATACGGAATTTTCGGCCCTTGGCTAACAGGGACATCGAACGTCATTGTAGGGGGAAGATTCAGTCCGGAAAATTGGTATCAAACGATCGAAGATTTCGGTGTGACGGTCTGGTACAGCGCTCCGACTGCTTTCCGGATGCTGATGGGGGCAGGGGACGACATTGTGAAGAAATTCAATCTTTCTTCCCTAAGACATATCCTGAGTGTAGGAGAGCCGCTGAATCCTGAAGTGGTTCGCTGGGGAATGAAGGTGTTCAACCTAAGGATTCATGACACATGGTGGATGACGGAAACGGGCGCCCAGTTGATCTGCAACTATCCATGCATGGAAATTAAGCCTGGCTCCATGGGGAAACCGATTCCTGGCGTCAAAGCGGCCATCGTGGATGACCAGGGAAAGGAACTTCCTCCAAACCGCATGGGCAACCTTGCCATTAAAAAAGGCTGGCCGTCCATGATGCACACCATTTGGAAAAATGAGCCTAAGTATCAATCCTATTTCATGCCTGGTGACTGGTATGTATCCGGGGATTCTGCCTACATGGACAAAGACGGCTATTTCTGGTTCCAGGGCAGGGTGGATGATGTCATCATGACTTCCGGGGAGAGAGTCGGGCCGTTTGAAGTGGAGAGCAAATTGGTTGAGCATCCTGCCATTGCGGAAGCGGGTGTCATCGGGAAGCCTGATCCTGTCCGAGGAGAAATCATCAAAGCATTCGTAGCACTTCGAACTGGATATGAAGCCACTGATGAACTGAAAGAAGAAATCCGCCAGTTTGTAAAGAAAGGTCTTGCAGCACACGCGGCTCCGAGAGAAATTGAGTTCCGCGATAAACTGCCTAAGACACGAAGCGGCAAGATTATGCGCAGGGTATTGAAAGCATGGGAATTAGACCTTCCAACAGGCGACTTGTCGACAATGGAAGATTAATAAAATGAAAGAAAGAGAGCCGCTCGATTGAGCGGCTCTCTTTTCTTATAGCTTTTTAAGGAGTAGTAGAATCAGGAGGTGGGGTAGTGCCTGTTTCAGTGTCTGAGCCTCCTGGTTCTGTTCCCCCATCTCCATCAGCTGGTTTATCCGGTTTTTCAGGTTTGTCCGGTTTGCCTGGCTTCTCAGGCTTATCCGGTTTCTCAGGCTTACTTGGGCTTGCTCCCCCGATTGTAACCGTATTTGATTCAATGGATTCATTTCCTGCTATATCAACGGCTGCAACAACATATCGTCCGCTGGATACACTTGTTGAAAGCGATCCGCCGGCATGCACTGATGCTGCTCGCTGCATTGCATTTCCGCCTGTGATTCTGTAGACGCGGTATCCAATGACATCCTTGCTGGAAGAAGGAGACCAAGCCACTGTGGATCCGGACGCTGATGCGCTGACAGGTGAAGGAATAGCTCCATCGTCTTCCATTTTGTCATCCGCAACCAAAATCTTATTCCAGCTGCTGTTATTCGGAATAAGCTGGCGGGCATCAGGACTGACCATTTTCCCCCCGGTTATTTCTTTTACGAAATCAGGATTCAATATCAGGCCGGAGCTTGAGAACTCGGATGGCGTCGTTGGAAGGGCAAGATATTTCTTTCCGCCTGCCTGAACATACTTTCCATCCACTAGGCTGTCGTCTTTTTCATTAGGGACATATTTCGCATTGAATATATCCGTTTCAACAAGTCCTGCTTTGCTGCACGCTTCTGAAGGCAGCATGCCGGAAACTGCGCAGTAGGATCTGCTGACGATTCCACCAGGCATTTTAAAGCGTTCTTTTGGAGCAATTTCCTCTGGTGCTGCCTCGTAGGCGGAATTCATCAATGCTTCCCAAATGCCAAGGTTTCTTAGACTGTAAGTAGGACCGCCAATTCCGTTTAATGCTTTTTTCAAATCTCTCGGTGTATCATAGCCTGTCCATGTGCCGAATGTCACCTTTGGATTCGTTGCAATGAACCAGGAATCTTTTTGATCCTGGGAAGTACCGGTTTTCCCTGCCCAATCAGTGGAGAACTTCAATCGGTATGGAACGGAAGCAGCTGTTCCATACTTCAATACGTCTCTCATCATATCGATCATGAGATAAGAAGTCTGCGGACTGAATACGTCCACTGGAGTGCTTTCATGCTGATAGACGGTATTTCCATCTTTATCAGTAATTTTATCAATCAGATAGGCATCCACAAATTGACCGCCATTGGCAAATGTTGCGAACGCATTGACGTTTTCTTCAACTGTCACCCCGTTGGTGAGCCCTCCGAGTGCAAGGGAAGGGATATAGTAGTCCGTTTTCGTCAACGAGCTGAAGCCCATTTTATCCAAGAAGTGTGCCGGCTGCTGATCCAAGATGCTTTCGTAAGTCTTAACGGCAGGGACGTTCAGTGATTTAGCCAGTGCGTATCGGGCTGACACGAGGCCGCTGAATTTCGATGCATTATAGTTGTGCGGCCATGCATTGCCTGGGTCCTGCGGATTCAAGTACATTTCAACATCCGGGATGATGGCGCCTGGAGCTGATTTTCCAAGTTCCATGGCTGGTCCGTATACTGCCAGTGGTTTAATGGTGGAACCAGTGGATCTCCGGGATTGTGTTGCATGGTTCACTTGTTCGATATTGAAATCCCTGCCCCCGACAAAGCTCAGGATTTTACCTGTTTCATTTTCAATCAATATTGCCCCGACCTGAACAGGTGCAGGCTTTTTAATATTCTCCCCGGTATCTGGATCTTTTACGGTATCCTTCAATGTAGGGCCATAGCTATCATATTGATCTTTGGCCTTCTGCATCTTGTCATATATATCCTTGTTGATGGTTGTATGAATCTGATAGCCGTTTTGGCGAAGGTTTCGGCCGGCTAATGTTTTATATTTGCCTTTTAATTCTTTATCTTTTTTCAAGTCTTCTTCTGTATACCCGTCTTTTTTAGCGAGGATGCCCGCCATGACATCAGATGCCCTGTCTTCTATTTCAAAAGTCAAATATGGGTATTTTTCCAAAACACTTGGTTTTGAAGGGATGAAATCTTTCACAATATCATAGTTTGATGCCGACTGATATTCTTTGTCGGAAATAAAACCGTTGTCATGCATCCGCTGAAGGACGATCTTCATTCGATCCAATCCAGGCTGAAGCCCCTCTTTATCTTTAAGTTTTCCTTGATTGGTAAAAGGGGTATAGCCGAATGGGCTTTGCGGAAGCCCAGCAATGAACGCGGATTGAGGAAGATTTAAATCTTTTGCTTCCACCCCAAAAAGGCCCTTTGCTGCTGATTGTACACCTGCAATGTTTCTTCCGGAAGAATTCCTCCCGAAAGTGGAAACATTCAAGTAAGCTTCCAATATTTCATCTTTTTTAAAGAATTTCTCCAAACGAAGTGCGAGGAGGATTTCTTTTGCTTTCCGTTCGAATGATACTTCATTCGTGAGGATCTGATTTTTAATCAATTGCTGTGTAAGTGTACTTCCGCCTGTCTGGACAGAAGAGTTCGTAAACTCCTGGAACAATGCCCGGAAAATGGACTTCGGCACAACTCCGTGATGTTCATAAAAATACTGATCCTCGGTAGCCACGATGGCATCTTTCAAATAAGGCGAAACATCTTTGATGGACACTTCTTCACGTTCCAGATCAGATCGAAGTTTGCCTAGATATACATCATTTGCGAAATAAAGATTGGAAGTTTCTTCATAGTTGTATATGTTCTTTTTCATTTCGGCATAAGATCGGATGGGCTCCTTATGGACAAGTGAGGCAAAATAGCCTGCACCGACTCCGCCTGCAAAAGAAAAGCCCATGACTAATACAACCAAAAATATCAAAAGGAGGTTCCAGAGGACCCCGTATGTAATTCTGGCGCTTTTTTGAATTTTTTTATTTTGTGCTTTATGATAGTATGTACTGAGCTTTTCGGATAATCGTTTCCATTTTTCCTTCATATCATCAGTCCCCCTAAAATCAAATTAATTATAGCATATAATGCAGGTGCGAGTTGACAAGGTTCTCCATATTTCTTCAATTCATTTGACAAATTTTTTTTGTTGTGATAAAAAAATGCTATCGAACAAAAAATTCAATATGAGGCAACGATGAGTTTAAGTAGTCAGCTATCCCTGTTTTGAAGAGAGTCGGTGGGTGGTGCAAACCGATGCAAATAGACTGATGAATTACGGCTTTGAGCTTTTGCTGTGAATATGGAAGTAGCAGCGAACGGGAATCCCGTTATCAAGTAGAGTGGAGAATAGTATATTCTCAAGTTGGGTGGTACCGCGCATCAAAGCGTCCCTGCAGATGGGGAGGCTTTTTTTGTTGTCTAGGAAATTATAAAATATTACCTTGTGGATAGTTCATACAAGGTAGTCGACGTCCAGCTCCAGCGCCTAGCCCCTCGAGTCATAAGCCGCACCTCTACGGAAATCAGGATTTCCTTCGAGTTCCGTCTTATGCTGGTCGGGGCTGATCGAGGCGCTTGCGCTTTTGTTCTTTGCCTAAAAAGGCATTCGACCAGCAATTAAAGGAGGAAATAAAAGTGGAATTATTAAATGATTTGAAGTGGCGGGGGATCATCTACCAGCAGACAGATGAAAAAGGTCTGGAAGAACTATTGGAAACAGAAAAAATCTCCATTTATTGTGGGGTCGATCCGACAGCAGACAGCATGCATATTGGACATCTTCTTCCTTTCCTGACATTGAGAAGGTTCCAAGAGCATGGGCATCGTCCGATCGTACTGGTTGGAGGCGCAACAGGACTAATCGGTGATCCAAGCGGCAAGAGTGAAGAAAGACAACTTCAAACCCTGGAAACGGTCCAGCATAACGCTGACTGCCTAAAAGGGCAGCTTGAAAGCATCTTTGATTTCAGCGGCGACAATGGAGCGCAGATGACGAACAACTATGATTGGATCGGCGCGATCGACATGGTGACATTCTTGAGGGACTTCGGAAAGCACATCGGGATCAACTACATGCTCGCGAAGGATACCATTGCATCACGCTTAGAAACGGGGATTTCTTTTACAGAGTTCACATACACGATTTTACAGGCAATGGACTTCAACCATCTTTACGCTAATTATAATTGCCGCCTTCAAATCGGCGGAAGCGATCAATGGGGCAATATTACGACAGGTCTTGAATTGATCCGCAAGATGCAGGGAAGTGAAGCAAAAGCATTCGGTCTGACAATTCCGTTAGTGACGAAAGCGGACGGAACGAAATTCGGAAAAACAGAAGGCGGCGCAATTTGGCTGGATCCTGAAAAAACGTCTCCATATGAATTCTATCAATTCTGGATCAATACAGCAGATGCGGATGTAGTGAAATATCTCAAATATTTCACATTCCTCTCGCATGAAGAGATTGATGCATTAGAAAAAGCAGTGGAAGAAGAAGCGCATTTGAGAATGGCGCAAAAAACACTTGCCGAAGAAATGACTCGGTTGATTCATGGAGAAGGAGCACTAGAGCAGGCTATTAAAATTACTGAAGCTTTATTCAGCGGTGATATCAAGAAATTGAGCTCAGCTGAAATCAAGCAGGGATTCAAAGATGTACCGACCTATGAACAAAAAAGGGATGAAGAAGCAGTACTGGTCGATGTATTGGTCAATGCAAAGATTTCTCCGTCCAAGCGCCAGGCAAGGGAAGATATCCAAAACGGCGCAGTCTACATCAACGGCGAAAGAAATACGGACACGGCCCACATATTGTCACAAGAAGACAAAATGGGCGGCGAATTCACCATCATCCGCAGAGGGAAAAAGAAGTACTACATGATTAAATATATTTAAACCAAAAAGCCAGCTTCCTAATTGGATGCTGGCTTTTTGCTGTATCAAAACAGGCGCTTCAATGCTTTTTTGAACGGAGGCATATCCACATGCCCTTTTTCAAAAAATTCCTGAATTAAGTATTCTGTATAATGTACTGCTTGATCATATGTTATTTTTCCCGGAAGCGGAGGCTGCAGTTCAATCATGACATCAAGAATCACAGGCTTCTTAGATAATGCCGCCTTTTTCATGGCTGATTCCAGTTCATCGGGATTTTGGACACGATAACCTTCCCCGCCGCATGCTTGAGCGAATTGGGCAAAATCGATATCCGCCAAATCAGTTTCGTAGTTTAAATGACCAATCTCCTGCTGCTCATATTGAATCATACCAATTTTACTGTTGTTAAGGATGACAACCATTATCGGAAGGTTATACTTAACAGCTGTAACAAAATCATGCATGACCATAGTGAATCCGCCATCTCCGCATACTGCGACGACCTGTTTGTCAGGATAGGCAATCTTCCCGGCAATCGCCCCCGGCAGGCCGCAGCCCATCGTTGCTAAGTATCCTGATACAATCATTTTTTGATTTGTGAGGTTTAAATAGCGGGAAGTCCATACCGTAACATTTCCTACATCCACTGAAAGGATTGCATCATCCGCCAATACCTTTTGCAGCTCCCGCATGACTTGGGCACCGCGAAGACGCTCTGTTTTATCCTCTTTTTCTTCGACCAGATCTTTTCTCCATGAAGCCATCTGCTCCTGTGCCTTTTCTAGATAGGCGGTATCCGGCGTATAGTCATTTTTCGCACTTAACCATGAAAGAACGGCTTTGGAATCTCCGACTAGTCCTTGTGTAATAGGGTAGCGCTTTCCGATTTTTCTTGGATCGACATCGATTTGAATAGCTTCTACTTCCTTCGGCAGGAATTTGCGATATGGAAAGGAAGTTCCGATCATTATGAGAAGGTCTGTATCTTTCATTGCATGGTAGGCAGGCCGCGTTCCGATTTGGCCGAGATGCCCAAGACAATACGGATGTTCATCAGGTATGACTCCTTTTCCTAACAGGCTGACAATGATAGGAGAGCCGATTTTTTCTGCAAAAGAGAGAAGCTCATCGCGGGCGTGCTTTGTGCCCCTGCCTGCCAGGATGATCGGTTTTTTTGCTTTTTTAATGAGTCCATGTGCTTTTTCAAGCTGCTGGATGGAAGGGAAAACATCTTGTTCGACTTTTACAGAAGAAGTAAGCGGTTCTTTTGTTTTATAGGCTTGAGCTGATAAGTCGTCTGGAATGATCAATACACTCACGCCATTTTCTGTATAGGCCGAACGGATCGCCTGGTTCAATAAATCAGGAAGCTGGTGTTCAGATTGGACCCGCTTGCTGAAAACCGCAACATCTGAAAATAGCCTTTCCAGATGTAGTTCCTGAAAGGAGTCGGTTCCAACTTCATCACTTGTAACCTGTCCTACAAGCGCAAGAACGGGTGCCCCATCTTCTTTAGCATCATAAAGACCATTCAATAAGTGGACAGCACCTGGGCCGGCAATGGAAAGGCATACACCAAGTTTCCCTGTAAGTTTTCCATATGACGCAGCGGCCAGCGCAGCTGTCTCTTCATGCCGTACTTGAATAAATTGAATTTCTTCCTTTTTCTTTCGCAGATCGTCCATTAATTCGTTAATTGAATCTCCGGGTAGTCCATAAATATGGTCTATGCCCCAATCGATCATAATGTCGGTCAATACTTCACCTGTCCGTTTTTCGAACACAATAATCACCTCCTTACTAACATAACCGTTTTCAGGACGATAAAAACTTCGTTCACACTTTCTGATGCGGAAAAATATTATAGACAGCAAAAAAGCCTGTCAAAGTTGACAGGCTTTTAGGATCAAATCGATTAACGAGAGTAGAACTCAACGATTAATGCTTCATTGATTTCAGCAGGAAGTTCAGAACGTTCAGGCATACGAGTGAAAGTTCCTTCTAACTTATCTGCATCAAAAGTTAAGAAATCAGGTACGAAGTTGTTAACTTCAACTGCTTCTTTAACGATTGAAAGGCTGCGGGATTTTTCACGCAAGCTGATTGCTTGGCCAGGTTGTACACGGAATGAAGGGATATCAACACGTTTTCCGTCAACAAGGATGTGACCGTGGTTTACAAGCTGACGAGCTTGGCGGCGAGTGCGCGCTAAACCTAAACGGTATACAACGTTGTCAAGACGAGCTTCAAGAAGGATCATGAAGTTTTCACCGTGTTTACCTTGCAATTTACCAGCGTTATCAAAAAGATTACGGAATTGACGCTCAGTCACACCATACATGTGACGAAGTTTTTGCTTCTCTTGAAGCTGCAATCCGTATTCAGAGATTTTTTTACGTTGGTTAGGACCATGTTGTCCTGGAGCGTAAGGACGCTTTTCTAATTCTTTTCCAGTTCCGCTTAGAGAGATTCCAAGACGACGGGAAAGTTTCCAGCTTGGACCAGTATATCGAGCCATTTAAGACTCCTCCTTTTTGTTTTTATTTTGTTGTAAAATAAAAACAGGTACAATCAACAATCATGCTCATTTTATTTTCATGCATCATCGCCCTAGCAGCAGCGGGTTACGCGATGCACCTCCTGTGGAGGAATAAAATGAAACAAAAAGGTGTGTACTGAAGCTGCATTATTTTACACAAAGACCATTATATTATTTCTATTAACGGGAGTCAATAGAGTATAGAAAATTAGTTTGTGTCTCCCTTTATTATTTATAGGAAAAAAGTCTATGTTATGGTATACTTTTCATATTAATTAAAATATCTTGATTTTGAAATAAAATATTAAATTATTCCTTTTAAACGATGATAAATCCCTTGGATAATGGCTGTTTTTGAACGTGAAGCGTGAAAGATTTGAAGGACAAAGTGAGGATAATTGATAATGGCTAATGATTTTAATGATCATGAACAAACCTTGCATTATAAATCGCTACTCTATGAATTATTGGAAAAGGTCAATGAAAATAATAGCTTCGGCAGCATACTTAAGGAATGGTTTGAACTTTTTTGCCAAATGAACGGTGTTTTGCACGCTTCAATCTATATGAAAGACCATTCAGAGGAAATCCGCTGCAGATTGACAGAATCCATCGGAGCACCTCCGTCTTTGCCTTCCTTTATTTCTATCGGCCATTCCAATCATATCTTGCCTGAAATACTAGATGTCGATATGCAGCTGCACATCAAAGAGAGTCCACTTTCAATCTATAACGCTGCTGTCAGATTCCAAATGGACAATAATTTCAGCCTCATCATGTTTTTTGAAAAACCGAAAGGCACTGGATCAGAGCTGGAAAAATCCATCAAGGGTTCAAAAATGGAAAGTGAGCGGTTTTTGAACCGCCTCCATAAGCTTTTTGATAACATTCGGAAAGAACAGCAGTACAAGGAGCTTTTCCGGATAACTGAAAAGTTCCATTCCAGTATGAATATCGATAATGTCTTAGCCGAAATCATCACCACCCTGAGGAGGGTATATCCATCCTATACTTATTATTTAATGCTCTCAAACGATGATGAGCGTAATATAGACCTGCCGATCAAGGATCTTGAATTTGATTCCGAGAATACGGTAGCCATGCAGGCTTACGTGAATGGGACTATTCAAATAGAAGATTCCTTCACAGAGAAAAATACGATTCTTTATGCACCTTTAAGAGGGAAACAAGGGGTTTATGGGGTTCTTCAGGCTCTTGCCCCTGCATCTGTCATTTTTCCTGGTGATGAAGTGGAATTTATCAGCCTCCTCGCCAATACCGCAGGAAGCGCATTGGAAAATGCAAAGCTTTATCAGCAATCCAGAAGGCTGATTTCAGATTTGCAGCTTATCAATGAAACATCTCACCGCCTGAATTCCAACTTAAGGCTGTCAGATACAATCCAATATCTGAAAAATCAGATTGAACGCTATTTCCATGCCACGGAAGTTGGGTTTATCATGTTGAATAAGGAGCATGGGGAAGGCAAAGTGCTGCCGGGGAGCAGCCTTTATTTTCAGAAAGAAAGCGGGAAAAAATATATTCAATTCGTCAAAGAAAAAATTAAAAAAGAGCGTGATTCCCTTTTCATTGGCGATTTGAATAATAATTGCTGCGAAGCGTTCTCCTACGAATATTGTTCTCTGATGGCGATCCCGATGGTCCATAGCAATTCAATGAAAGGCTTCTGCATTGTTCTTCAAGAAAAGCCATATGCCTTTACGTTTGAAATGTATAAGCTGCTTCAGTCGCTCATACATCATTCCACATTGGCGTTGTCAAACTCAATGCTCCGGGAAGAGCTTGAAAAAATGGTCATTACAGATTATTTGACGAAGTTATATGCACGAAATTATTTGGATGATGCCATTGCCAACTCAATGGTGGAGGAGAAGGAAGGGACCTTTATCCTCGTCGATATAGATAATTTTAAAAGGATCAATGATACGTACGGCCATCAGGCAGGTGACAATGTCATTATCCAAGTTGCAAACCTTATCCAAAAAAATATCCGGTCGACCGATATCGGTGCACGCTGGGGAGGGGAAGAGCTGGCAATCTATCTCCCGGGGGCGCCGCTTCGGGTAGGATTCAGTGTGGCGGACAGACTTGTAAAAACAGTGCAGGAACAGACTACTCCTTCTGTAACGGTTTCTTGCGGTGTTTCTTATTGGAACATCAGAAAGACCGAAGAAGTGGAGATGCTCTTCAGAAGAGCAGACAGAGCGCTATATTTTGCGAAAAATAATGGGAAGAACAAGGCTGTCGTCCATGAACAGGATTTAAAAATGATGGTTTAAGAGAACAAGCTCCGTGGAGGGCTTGTTTTTTTATATTCATCTAATTACTTTCCAAATTCCGTGTGATGTCATATCCTATATAAGAAGGGGTATTAGATAAACAAAACTTTGTAAGCGCTTTCTATAGGAGGATGGAGATGAAAAAAGAAACACGGTTTGAAACAGAAGTCATTCATAGCGGTTATGATTCCAGAGAGTATAAAGGGAGTCTGGCACCTCCGATTTTTCAAACCTCTACTTATGTTTTTGAGAATGCCAGACAGGGAGAAAGAAGATTCTGCGGAGAAGAAGAAGGATATATTTATACCCGTCTCGGCAATCCAACAGTGAAGATGCTTGAGGATCGGGTGGCGGTAATGGAAAAAGCCGAAGCCGCGCTTGCCTTTTCATCTGGCATGGCAGCAGTATCAGCCACCTTGATCGCCCTGACGAAGACAGGTGACCATATCCTTTGTTCACAGGGTGTCTATGGATGTACATTTGGCCTATTGGAAATGATGGAAGCCAAATTCAATATCACGCATCAATTCTTGGAAATGTCATCGAGGGAGCAGGTTGAACAAGCAATCAGGCCTGAAACAGCCTGTATCTATATTGAAACTCCAATAAATCCAACCATGCAGCTGATCGATTTAGAAATGGTCGCTTCCGTTGCAAGAGAAAAGAGGATTCCAGTGGTCGTCGATAATACTTTCTGTTCCCCATATCTTCAAAAACCGCTGGAGCTTGGGTGCGATATTGTCATCCATAGTGCAACGAAATACTTATGCGGCCATGGGGATGTCATTGCGGGACTAGTGGCTGGAAAGAGCGAGTGGATCAAGGAAGTGTCTATGACCACTCAAAAAGATATCGGCGGGGTGCTTTCCCCATTTGACGCCTGGCTTTTGCTCCGTGGAATAAAGACATTGCCTGTCCGCCTTGACCGCCATTGCCAAAGTGCAGAAATCATCGCTGAAAAATTATGCGCTCATCCATTTGTGGATGAGGTATATTATCCCGGTCTAAAAACCCACCAGGGCTATGAAATCATGAAGAAACAGATGAAAAAAGGCGGCGGCCTCATTTCATTTACGATAAAAGGGACAAAAGAAGAAGCACAGGATTTCCTTGACCGGCTCAATCTGATTAAAATCGCCGTGAGTCTTGGGGATGCTGAGACACTTATTCAGCACCCTGCTACCATGACGCATGCAGTCGTCCCGAAAGAAGCAAGGGAAGAAATGGGCATTTCCGATCAACTGATCAGACTTTCCGTAGGACTGGAAGCGTGGGAAGATATCTGGAGCGACCTGGAAGAAGCATTGAATGGATTGAAATAAAAAAATGAGGCCATCGGTATCCGTTGGCCTCATTTTTTTATTTATTATATTTGGTTGACTAAGATCGCAGTGAATTCTTCCAGGTGTTTTTTATCGACCTCATCAAACCGATTCGTCTCAGGACTATCAATATCAAGAACCCCAATCAACTGACCATCCTTAATCATCGGAACCACAATCTCAGACCTGCTTGCTGCATCACAGGCAATGTGCCCAGGAAAAGCATGAACATCCTCCACAAGGACCGTTTTCTTATCGGATGCGGCAGTCCCGCATACACCTCTGCCCAATGGAATCCTCACACATGCCGGAAGTCCCTGGAATGGTCCAAGTACAAGCTCATTCTCTTCTAACAAGTAAAACCCTACCCAATTCACCCGGTCAAGGAATTGATTCAAAAGGGAGCTTGCGTTGCTCAAATTGGCAATTCTATTTGGTTCATCCTCAATTAATGCTTTTAATTGTTTTTTTACCAATTCATATTGGTCATCTCTTGTGCCTTTGTACGTTTCGACGTTAAACACGTAAATCCCTCATTTCTCAGCAGATTCTGCAGTATGGCAACAGATATTGTCGATATATTTTAACAGGATTTAGCCTTGCAGCCTAGAAGTTTTTAATACGACGGAAACATCCGCGTCTAAACGCCAAATTTCCCTCAAGGCTTGGCCTAAAATGAATACAAGGGGGACTCATAATATGAGACAGGCTACATCGACTAAAGAAACCATATTGGAATCTGCAATTTATTTGTTTAATACAAAAGGGTTTGATGGTGTATCCATAAGGGATATCGCCCAAAAAGCCCGGATCAATCCTGCAAATATTGCCTATTATTTTAATAATAAACAAGGTCTATTGGAGGCATGCCTCGTTGCCTTTTTCGAACCTTACTTATCATTTTTAGAAATGGAAGTTCGAAATCTGGATCACTCTGCCCCGGATCTTTGTTTGAAAAAAGCTGTGAAAAATATTTTACAGTTTCAGAGTGAACATCACTTGCTCACGCGTTTTGTATGGCGTGAGATTTCTCTCGATTCCCAAGTCGTTAGAGAAATCATTTCTTCCTATTTAATGAAAGAACGCTTCCTTTTCAAGGAAATTATTGATCAACTCGTAAATAGTGAGAAATACTCTCCTTCTTCTAAAAGTTTCTTGATTATACAGCTTAAAGGGATGCTTGCAATGCCTTATCTAAACAGCCAATACTTGCGGGAAGTGTGGAATCTTTATCCGCAGGAAGCTTATTTTGCCACGAGATACTTTCAAGTCATCGAACAGTGGATCAAAGATACGATGACAGAATCAATTAATGCAAAAAAGATTCTATGCTGAAGGCTCTTTTCTCAAAGGTTGTTGCTTTAAGCATTGAATCAGAATAATTTATGCAACCCATGCAGAAAATTCAACTTGAAAAGAGCCTGGATACTTCATTTCAACGTGCATAATAGGTATTTTTACGTTAAAATCGGCATTAAGATTTTAACAACAAAGTTTACGAAAACAGCCATGCAGAAAAAGCACCTATCAAAATAGGTCTTTTCTTCCTTGATCCAAGTCTGAAGCTTGATGTGCATCTGAACCATAAACAAGAGGGATTCCCATTGAGTCCGCTTCTTCTGCTATCCACCTTGGTGGGTAGCTTTCTTTGCAGAAGGGCTTGAACAAGCCTGCTCCGTTGTAATCCATTTCATACCCTCCAGCCTTCATTTCATGAAGGATCTTTTGAATGATCCGATAATCATAGTCCTCTAAAGGAAACTTCTTTTGGAACTTCTTTACGAGAGTGATATGTCCGATCCTTTTAGGCTTAAATGGACCGAGGTCAGCGACAATCGATTTCAGCACCGTTTGAAAGTAATGATCGTATAGTGCAGGAAGCCCGCCATAGTTGCCGATCATTTCTTCAAAAACCTCAGGACTGTAATCCAAACAAAACCACTCATCATTTTTTTTTAGAAAATGGACAGAAAGAATCGAATCTTCCAAGTGAGGGCCATACTGATTTAGAAAGTCAATCGTTTGGTTTTCATATCCCTCTATATAATCCACTTCCAATCCTGTATTTATCTTTAAATCCGAAGAGTACTGATTTTTTAGCTTTTCAATGTCTTGAATATATTGTTCAAGTCCGGCGTGATTCATCCCGCTGTCTTCTGCAGGAGCAGGATCCTTGAAATTTGAGGGCAGTGGCGCATGCTCCGTAAACGTGATTTCCTTATAGCCCAAGGAAATGGCTCTTTCAATATATTGCTGGAAATGATCCTGTGATCCATGTGGACAATAAGGAGTGTGAATATGTCCGTCTCTTAGCAAAGGACCCCTCCTCCTTCTTCATAATTGAACAACTCTGATATAATACTAAAATAGGCGAAAACTGAAAGCAACAAATAGAATCGGAGACTTCAGACACCATGATTCAGCAAATATTTTATCATTTGGAATGAAAATGCAAAAAAAGTGAAAATATTAGTCAAAAATTGTCGTTTACATGGTAAACTTAAAACATTATATATGAATTTAATTATCATTAAATAATTTATAGAAAAACAGTCTTATTCGACATGGAAGGACAGGGGGCTGACGATGGAATTTGTCATCGGTGGAATCGTATTATTATTTATTTTATTTTTATATGGATATCTGACAAAGAAAAATCATTTTAAAGAAATAGATCGTCTGGAAGAATGGAAGATCGATATTATGAATAGGCCTGTTCTTGAAGAGCTTTCCAAAGTGAAGCAGCTTAATATGACAGGCCAGACGGAAGAAATGTTCGAACGCTGGAGACAGAGTTGGGACGAAATCGTAGGGATCAAGCTTCCGGATGTGGAAGAATTGCTCTTTGATGCAGAAGAATATGCAGACCGCTACCGCTTTAAGAAGTCTAAGGAAGTCCAAGAGAAGATCGATCACATGCTTGCAGGAACAGAAGAAAAAATCGATTTGATCCTGAGCGAACTTAAGGACCTTGTGGGCAGTGAAGAAAGCAATCGAATCGAAATTGACGAACTGCAGGAGACATATCGCCACGTGAAAAAGCAAATGCTTGCTCACCGCCATACATATGGAAAATCAGCTGGTGCACTGGAAAAGAAAGTAGATAGTCTCACGGAAAAATTCAATGAGTTCAATGAACTGACAGAAAATGGAGATTATTTAGATGCACGTGAAGTCCTCCTTTTATTGAAAGGGGAACTGGCAGCTACTGAAGATGCAATGGGGAAATTACCGGAACTGCTTTCAGAATGCCAAAACCATCTTCCTGCACAGCTGGCTGAAATGAAAGAGGGCTTTGCCGAAATGGAAGCGGATGGCTACATCCTCGATCATATTTCCATCGAGAAAGAAATTACAAGGATGGAAGGCGAACTGCAGATGTATATGGCCTTTCTTGAAAATGCTGAGATCCAAGAAGCTTCTAAAGGCATAGAAGAGATGAAGGAAAATATCGATTCCTTATATGAAGCGCTTGAAAATGAAGTTCATTCAAAACATTTCATTGTGCAGAATGATCCTAAAACCAAGTCGCTGCTGAAGGAAATTGCAGAATCACAGTCAGTGTTGAAAAATGATACAGAATTTGTTCAACAGAGCTATCAATTAGTAGAAGAAGATATCAGCATCCAGCGGAATATCGGAAAGAAACTGAACCAATTAATGAAGCGCTATGAGCAATTGGAAATAAGGATTGCAGAAAATCAATCTGCGAATTCCATCTTAAAGCAGGAAATGCAGGAAATAAGGGATGACCTTGAAGAAATTCAAAAAGAGCAAAAAGGATTCTCTGAGTATCTGCAGAACCTCCGCAAGGATGAAATGAATGCAAAGGAAACGGTGGCCGATTTAAGAAGGCAGCTTGCAGAGGCAAGCAGGCTAATCACTAAAAGCAATATTCCGGGGCTGCCATCCGATTATTTGTCGCTTCTTCAAGAAGCAGAAGATAATATTCAAAATGTATTCAGCAGTTTGAATGAAAAGCCATTAAATATTAAATCGGTTCAGGAGCACCTTCATAAAGCATCCGACACAGTGAATCATTTCTATGAAAAGACGGAAGAATTGATTGAAAATGTAATGCTTGCTGAACGAGTCATCCAATATGGAAATCGCTACCGAAGCAAGTACAGCTCTGTAGCGGAGCATCTTCGCACTGCAGAAGCAGCTTTCCGCAGCTTTGAATACCGGGCAGCTCTTGAACAGGCTGCAACAGCAGTAGAAGAAGTGGAACCGGGCTCGCTCAAAAGAATTGAAAATCTGCTTCAGCAAGAACTTAATGAAGACTAAAAAAAGCAGCCAATTGGCTGCTTTTTTGTGTTTCTATCGTATTCTAACTGCTTCTTTAAGCTAATTTAGGCGGCTTCATTACTACTATTTATCACAGCTGCATGAGCAGTATGGCGTCTGGAAACCGCTACGACCAAGCCCAGAACAGCTCCTGCTAGTGCTGGAATGATCCATCCGATCCCCTCATTGAATAAGGGAAGGAAGGAAAGGTTTTCTGTGAAGAATGAAACATCAAGGTTTGCTGTTTTCAATCCATCAATCAGACTGATAATGCCAGTAGGGATTAAAGCCCCGACATAGACAGCCCTGTATCCTTTAAATTGATTATGGAAAAAGGATAGGATAATCATGACAATGGCCAATGGATAAATGATAATCAATACTGGAAGAGAAACATTAATAAGTTGAGTCAATCCAATATTGGAAATCACCATGCTGAACAGGGATAAAATAATGACAAGCAGCTGGTAGGGCATTTTAGGGAATATTTTTGCAAAATACTTCGCACAAGATGAAACCAAGCCAACTGACGTAGTGATGCAGGCAAACGTAATGGCCAACCCTAGGATAAGTGTTCCGGCATCACCGTAAAGGTGCTTGGCTGCTGAAGACAATAATGCTCCGCCATTATCCTGCATTCCGATGGACTGAGTACTTGTAGCCCCGATGTGAGCTAATGACAGATAAACGAGGGCAAGTCCCGCCGCAGCAATCAGGCCGGCATAAATGCATGTTTTTGCCACAGTCGATTTATTGGTTATCCCTTTTTCTTTAATAGAAGAAATCACTACAATTCCAAATACTAATGCAGCGATTGTATCCATTGTTAAATATCCCTCTATGAATCCTTTGAAGAATGGTCCGTCCACATATGGACCTCTTGGTGCCAATGGTTCTCCCATTGGTGTAACGAAGCTCTTTATGACCAAAACGGCAAGGATGATAATCAAGGCAGGCGTCAAAAACTTTCCTATCCTATCCACAAGCTTGGATGGGTTCATGGAAAGCCATGCCGTCAATGCGAAAAATACAATACTGTATATGAACAACGGAAGACCGTTTGCATTTACATCTTCAGGAAGATATGGAAGGACGCCGATTTCGAATGAAACGGTCCCTGTACGCGGAATGCCAAAGAAAGGTCCGATGGCTAAGTACATAATGGCAGTGAATATCAAACCGTAAACCGGATGTACTCTACTAGATAACGTTTGAAGATCTCCACCAGATTTCGCAATGGATATTACCCCTAATAACGGAAGGCCGACTCCAGTAATAAGGAATCCAAATATTCCGTGCCAAACATGTCTACCGGCTTCTTGTCCAAGGAAAGGGGGGAAAATCATATTTCCTGCACCTAGGAACAAGGCGAAAAGCATTAGGCCGATAGTAAATATTTCTCTTGATGATAACGCTTTCTTCTCCAAAGAAATCCCTCCCGAATATTGTCGAATTTTCTTTTAATATTTGAGCAAATCCATAGTAACACATGAATTATAAAAATTGTCGAAAATTTTAAAAGTCTAAATTTTCAGTATACAAGTATAGTATTATCCTGTTTTGGAGTTTGTTTAAATAGCGCAGGGTAATTTTTTTCTCCATATAGATATGGTACTATTAAGAATTATCAGCGGCATTAAATAAGTGAAGGTGTTTATAATGATATATTTTGATAATAGTGCAACAACCAAGCCTTATGAAGAAGTGCTGGATTCATTTGTAAAAGTTTCCAGTGATTTTTACGGAAATCCTTCTTCCTTGCATGGATTCGGGGCAAAAGCCGATCAATTGCTGCAGCATGCACGAAAGCAAACGGCAGAGATTATGGGCGTGCACCCTTCCGAGATCTATTTCACTTCGGGAGGGACTGAAGGTAATAATTTGGCTATAAAGGGAGCTGTAATTCAGCACGCTTCGAGGGGACGACATATCATTACAAGCCAAATTGAACACCCTTCTGTCATTGAGGCTTGTGAAGAGCTGGAGAAACAAGGTTTTTCTGTTGATTATCTGCCAGTAAAATCAGATGGATCCATTGACATTGAAGATGTAAAAAAGGCAGTCAGGAATGATACGATCCTCGTCAGCATCATGCATGTGAATAATGAGGTGGGCTCTATCCAGCCCATTGAAGAAATTGGACAATGGCTGTCAAAGAATTCACAGGCGCTATTTCATGTCGATTATGTGCAGGGATGCGGCAAAATCCCCCTTTCATTGCAAGATGGATTCATCGATTTATGTACGATTTCCGGCCATAAAATCCATGGATTGAAAGGAACGGGCGTTCTTTATATAAATTCAGGTGTAAAGATCACCCCCTTGTTTTCTGGAGGGAAGCAAGAGTCGAAAATGAGAAGCGGCACGGAAAATACAGCAGGAATGGTCGCATTCGCCAAAGCCTTAAGGATGACAGAGGAAAAAAGAAAAACTTCCATCAGCCATTTATGGGATTTAAGGAACTATTTATATAATGAAATCCTTCAAATAAAGGGTACTGTGATGAATACGCCGCAAAATGGTGCAGCACCGCATATCATCAACTTTTCCATACCCGGAATCAAAGGAGAGGTGCTTGTCCATGCACTTGAACAGGAAGATATTTATGTATCCACTACAAGTGCCTGTTCTTCGAGGCAAAAAAAGACGAGCAGGACTTTGACTTCGATGGGAATCCCGATGGAACAGGCCGATGGTTCCATCCGTGTCAGCCTTTCCTATGGCAATACCATTTCAGAAGCTGAACGATTTGCGAATGAATTAAAGAAAATTGCAGAACAACTATCAAAAGTCATAAGGAGATCAAAATGAATTATGAAAGAATTTTAATCAGATATGGGGAAATTTCTACGAAAGGACGAAACCGCTACAAATTTGTCGATACTTTAAAATCAAATATCAAAAGCGCATTGAATGAGTATCCTGAAATAAAAATTGAAAGTACAAGAGACAGGATGTTTCTTCTTCTTAACGGGGCCCCGGCAGAAGATGTATGCATCAAACTGGAGAAAATTTTTGGCATCCAATCCTTCAGTCCCACTGTAAGGACAGGATTAGATATTGAGGAGATAAAGGACGCAGCATTATCATTGCTGAAAAAATTATTCAGTGAAGGCCAAACCTTCAAAGTTTCTGCCAGAAGATCAGATAAGACATTTCCATATGATACTAATGAGATAAACCATGAGGTAGGCGGACATTTGCTCCGGAATATCGAAGGCTTGAAAGTCGATGTGAAAAAACCTGATATCAACCTGATTGTAGAAGTCAGAAAAGAAGGTGTTTTCCTCTCCAGCGAGGTTATTAAAGGAAATGGAGGAATGCCTGTCGGTTCGAGCGGGAAAGCCATGCTTATGCTGTCAGGAGGAATCGACAGCCCTGTCGCAGGGTATTTGACCATGAAGCGCGGGGTTGAAATTGAAGCCGTCCATTTCCACAGTCCACCATTCACAAGTGAGCGTGCAAAACAAAAAGTGTTGGATTTATCGCAGAAACTGGCGGCCTTCAGCGGTCGTGTGAAAGTCCACATTGTACCATTCACCGATATCCAGCAGGCCATCCATCAGCAGGTGCCGGAAAACTATACAATGACATCTACAAGGCGCATGATGCTTAGGCTCTCTGATGATATCAGGGAAAGAGGAAATGGATTAGCCATTGTCACTGGGGAAAGCTTAGGACAGGTCGCAAGCCAGACGCTTGAAAGTATGCTGGCCATTAATGATGTGACGAACACGCCGATTTTGCGCCCGTTGATCTCGATGGATAAATTGGAAATCATCGATATCGCCAAGCAGATCGACACACATGAAATATCCAATCTTCCATATGAAGACTGCTGCACTATTTTTACACCTTCTTCCCCGAAGACAAAGCCTAAAAAAGAGAAAGTACAATTCTATGAGAGCTTTGTCGATTTTGAGCCACTCATCGCAGAAGCGTTGGAAAAAACTGAAACGATTATCATCGATGCATCTTCTGAAATAATGGAAAAAACCGAGATATCAGATTTGTTTTAATCAATCGATAATTTAGGAACAATTACCAATTGAATCACTTGCATTAAACCATGTGTTTTCGCACACCATATACTCACAAGGAGGTGAAAACACATGGCAAACAGAAGTTCAAACCAATTAGTAGCTCCTGGTTCTCAAGCTGCTATCGACCAAATGAAATACGAAATCGCGTCTGAATTCGGAGTACAACTTGGACCAGATGCAACTGCTCGCGCTAACGGATCTGTTGGTGGAGAAATCACTAAACGTCTAGTTCAAATGGCTGAACAACAATTAGGCGGATACCAAAAATAATAAAACAATAAAAATGGCTACAGGAACGGGCTTCGGCCCGTTCTTTATTTTGTGTCCAATTATAAGTGCTAAATTATTTATAATTTTTTAAAAATTTAGTATAATAAACTTGTACTATACCACTTGAACAAAGGGGAGAATCACATGAATCGAGCAGATTTAATAGCACCAGAAAAGTACAATATCATACAGGAAGTAGAGAAATTCGCAAAAGATCCCAATAAGACAGCGCTCAAATGGGAAAATGAAGCGGGTGAAAAGAAAGCGATTACATATCAGGAATTAATGAAAAACGTAAATAGAATCTGCAATGTGTTTGCAGGAAAGGGATTTGAAAAAGGGGACACCATACTTGTCATGATTCCGAGGCTGATTGAAGCTTACCAGGTATACTTGGCAGCACTCAAATCAGGGATGGTTGTCATTCCAAGCTCTGAAATGCTTAAAACAAAAGATTTGAAATACCGGATTACACATGGCGATGTAAAGGGGGTTGTCGCCTATTATCCTTATGCATCTGAATTCGATGGCGTCGATGAAGCAAAGAACTTAAAGAAGTTCAGCATCGGACAGCATCATGATGAATGGGATTTCCTGGATTCTCTGTTGGAGACAGAATCAACGGATTTCACAGCTGCTGATACGCACCGGGACGATATGGCATTCTTATCTTATACATCTGGTACCACCGGCAATCCTAAAGGCGTTGTCCATACCCATGGATGGGGCTTTGCCCACTTAAAAACGGCCGCAAAAGGCTGGCTGAGCATTGAAGAGAATGATGTCGTCTGGGCAACTGCAGGCCCGGGATGGCAAAAGTGGATTTGGAGTCCATTCTTGTCTGTTATGGGATCGGGGGCTACAGGCTTCGTCTATAATGGGAAGTTTGAACCGCAGAAATATCTGCAGCTCCTTGAACGATACCAAGTGAATGTCATGTGCTGTACACCGACAGAATATCGGTTGATGGCGAAAGTGAACGATCTGTCCCAGTACAACCTTTCCAATCTTCATAGTGCTGTTTCAGCAGGCGAGCCATTAAACCGCGAAGTCATCGATACATTCAAGAAGCACTTTGATATCGAGGTTCGGGATGGCTATGGACAGACAGAAAATACACTGCTGGTCGGCATTATGAAAGGAATGGAATTAAAGCCGGGATCAATGGGTAAACCGACACCGGGCAATCGGGTCGACATCATCAATGAAGATGGTGAGCCATGCGGTATAGGGGAAGTTGGCGACATCGCAGTTCATGTTGAAACACCTGCATTATTCAAGAATTATTATAAAGATCCTGAAAGAACGGCAATGCAATTCAGGGGAGATTACTATATAACTGGAGATAAAGCGAAAAAAGATGAAGATGGATATTTCTGGTTTGAAGGCAGGGGTGATGATATCATCATCAGCTCCGGGTATACAATCGGTCCATTTGAAGTGGAGGATGCACTTGTAAAACATCCGTATGTAAAAGAATGTGCAGTTGTATCAAGTCCTGACGAAATCAGGGGGCATATTGTTAAAGCGTTTGTTGTTCTTCAGGATAACGTTGATTCACAGGACCCTTCCCTTATCAAACTTCTGCAGGATCATGTAAAAGAATTGACTGCGCCATATAAATATCCGCGCAGCATTGAATTTATCAAAGAACTGCCTAAGACGACTTCAGGGAAAATCCGCCGGATTGAATTGAGGAAGCAAGAAGAAGATGCTTTGAAAAAATAAAATAATTCTGTAAACTAGAAACAGACAGTGTACACTGTCTGTTTCAGTTTGTAGTAAACAAATGATTAAACGTATTCAGATTGTCCATATGTTTTCACCGGAAAGGGAGCGCTGTGATGGGAAAACTTATTTTTAACGGGACCATTTATACAATGGCAGCAGAAGGAGAAACGGTTGAAGCCGTATATGTAGAAAATGGGAAAATAGCAGATAGCGGGAATCTTGATTCAATTAAGATCAAATATAGCGGCCGGATTACCGATATGATTGACCTCGTCGGGTCCACGATGTATCCAGGCTTTACTGATAGCCATATGCATTTAATTGGACATGGTGAAACTTTGATCCGTCTTGATCTTTCTGAAATGTCATCAAAAGAGGAAGTATATGACACCCTTCAGAAAAGATCGGCAATGCTCGCACCCGGGGAATGGATCATAGGGGAAGGCTGGAATGAAAATCTTTGGGAGCCTAAAGAAACACCAAATCGATTCGAACTGGATGAATATATCCCGGATCATCCTGTATTGATAAAAAGAATATGCAGACATGCGGTGTGTGTCAATTCCAAGGCGCTTAAACTCGCAGCGATCGATGAAATGACAAATAATCCAGATGGAGGCATCATCGAGAGGGATGAACATGGCAGAATTAATGGAGTCCTTAAAGACCAAGCACAGGATTTAATCTTCACAGTGATTCCTGAAGTAACAGAAGCCTATCTGGAGCATGCGGTACGTGCTGCAATTGATAGCTGTTGGAAATACGGCTTGATTGGCGGCCATACAGAGGATCTGAATTATTATGGGGGCTATCAAAGAACGATAGATGCTTTCAGGAAAGTGATAGTGGATGAAGGAAAAAGGTTCAAGGCGCATCTCCTTATTCATCATGAAGCTATTCCTGATTGGGCGAATGAGGATCGATCGACAGTTCCACAGACTGAATATATTGAATTTGGTTCTATGAAGATTTTTGCGGATGGTGCATTAGGAGGAAGAACGGCTTTGTTGAGTCATCCTTATGCTGATGAACCATCCACTAATGGAGTGGCCATACATTCCCGGGAAGAATTAAGGAGCCTCCTTGCAAAAGCAAGGGAACATTCATTGCCTGTTGCTGTTCATACGATCGGTGACTTAGCTTTTGAATCCGTCTTAGATGCAATCATTGAAAACCCGCCGCCAAAAGGGAAAAGAGACCGGCTCATTCACGCACAGATTTTAAGGCAAGAATTAATAGAAAAAGCTAAGGGGCAGCCAATCGTTTTAGATATTCAGCCGAGATTCGTAGCTTCTGATTTTCCATGGGTGATCGATCGTATTGGCAAAGATCGAATGAAATATAATTATGCATGGAAAACACTATTAGATAACGGCATTCCATGTGCAGGCGGATCTGATGCACCGATAGAACCTGTCAATCCATTGTTGGGAATATATGAGGCAGTATCGAGGGTCTACCTCCATCAAAATATGCACCATGTGTACAATCCGGAAGAAAAGTTATCTGTCTATGAAGCGATATCCCTTTTTACGAAAGGCAGTGCGTATGCTGCAAGCCACGAAATGGACAGGGGAATGATTAGACCAGGATATGACGCTGATTTCACGGTGCTCGATAAAGATCTATTCAGTATTTCTGAAGAAGATATTCCTCAAGCAAAAACTGTTATGACCATCATCGACGGAGAAATCGTCTACAACCATAAAGAGTAAAGAGCTTGGGCTTCCTTTAAGGGGCCCATTTAACATTTGTCCTTTAATTTATAAAATGAAAAAAATATTGTAGAAAAGATTAGAAGTCCTTATAATGATATTATTTCGAGTTACTAAACAAATGAACCCATCTGGAAGAAGGTATATCATTATGGATAACAATCAGCAAAGAGGAATGCTTTATGCAGCTTTCTCCTATTTTATTTGGGGGATCCTGCCGATTTATTGGAAATGGCTTAACCATGTTCCGTCTGATGAAATCTTGGCCAACCGGGTATTCTGGTCTTTTTGGTTCATGATCATCTTATTATCAGCTTCTAAGAAATTAGGTGCATTCTTCCGTACCTTTAAAGAAATGAAGGCAAGAACGAAGCTTGCACTGACGGCTGCTTCCCTTTTAATCAGTGCGAACTGGTTTGTTTACATTTGGGCGGTTAATTCCAATCAAATGGTTGAAGCCAGCCTTGGCTACTATATCAATCCCTTGGTCAGCGTCCTATTAGGTGTTTTTATACTTAAGGAATCCCTATCAAGGGCACAAGCGGTTTCATTTGTTTTAGCCGCCATAGGGGTATTGATTTTAACTATTTCATATGGACAATTTCCGTGGATTTCATTTACATTGGCCTTTTCATTCGGACTTTATGGCCTTGCAAAGAAAATGATCAAGGTGGATTCCGCTATTGGACTTACACTGGAGACAATGGTGGTTGCCCCTATTGCTTTGGCCTATATGATTTATTTGATGGTGATTGGCAAGGAATCGCTCTTTCATGTTTCAGCATCAACGGATTTTCTTTTGATGGGGGCAGGTGCAGCGACCGCCATCCCGCTATTATTTTTTGCAAAAGGAGCACAGCAGATCCCTCTTTATATGCTTGGATTCCTGCAATATATTGCTCCGACATTGACGCTGCTTCTCGGGGTTTTTGTATATAAGGAGCCCTTTACAGGAATTGATCTTGTTTCCTTTTTCTTTATTTGGAGTGCACTCCTTATTTTTACGGTTTCAAGGACAAAATGGTACACAAATCGTACGGTCAAACTGCAGAAAAAGAGTGCATAAAAAAGAGGATGGGTTTACTACTGCCCATCCTCTTTTGGTGTTTTTTAAAGGAAAGATCTTTTGACTTTTTCCCAGAAAGAGTTGTCTTTCAGTTTTACTGTCTTGATTTTATTTCCGCTCAAAACTACTTTTACGGTTTTGACGTTTTGGATGCTTAGGGCTTCGTTATCAATCCCCATGGTCGGATGGCTGTTTCCATGTTGGACCACGGATAATGTCAATGTCCTTTCACCGCTTAAGATAAAGGAGGAACCCAAGGTCCGGTAGCGATTATTATTGAGAGAGGCAAGTTCGCTGACCTGTATGCAAGGGAGCATTGGATCGACAACTGCCCCATTGACTGATTTATTATATGCTGTGCTTCCGGTCGGAGTCGCCAGTATCATGCCGTCTCCCCTGAAAGTCTCAAAGTGGATATCATCAATAAAAACATCCATGACAAATGTCTTGATGATGCCGGAACGGATGCTGAATTCATTAAGGCATTCAAATGAAACGCCTTCGTCGATGGTGACTTTGATGGTCGGATAGCGCCTGATTTCGATTTGTTCTTTTGTCATTGCATCAATCATTTTAGAGGTTTCATTAATATGAAAATCACAATACATACTCAGCGTACCAGTGGTGGAAATCCCGGCATAGAGGGCATCCTGGCGAAATCCAGTCTTTCTGACTGCCTGCAGGAATGTGCCGTCTCCTCCTACACTGACAATGATATTGGCATCTTTTGATTCTTTGACGATTGAAAAACCATATCTTTGTGCCAAATCGTAGAGAGGTTCGACTTTTTCAAGCATATCTGCATCCTGGTTGTGAAAAAAGTAAAGATTTCTCCGGTCTGTCATGAGTGATGTGCCTCCTGCTATGAATTATTTTCTTCCTTCCCTATTTTCAAGAGATTTTGCTAAAATATTCAATATGGTTTAGTTTAACATGTTTTTGAAACATTTTGAAAGAATGGCACGTAAACGTATTGACCACAAAAGGAGGGTTATTAAATGAATAAAAAGAGATGGGGAGCTTTAGCCATCGCAGCAGCCCTATTCATCGTTTCCATCATTGTCAATTTTGCCAGTATGGCATTGACAACGGATTGGACAAAGGGATTTGAAGAAATGTTTGCCGCTGATCAGGCTTTTTCGGAAGACATAATCGATGACGGGGATGAATCTAAGAAAATTGTCGTCCTTCATGTGGACGGAGTGATCCAGGATACAGGGGATGCCGGTTCATTCTTGCAGAGCAGCGGCTATAATCATAAAGAATTCATGGAGCAGCTCAACCAAGTAAAAGATGATGATTCTGTGAAAGGCGCCATCATCCGAATCAATTCACCGGGCGGAGGGGTTATGGAATCTGCTGAGATACACGATAAAATCGTTGAAATTCAAAAAGAAACGAAAAAGCCGATTTATGTATCCATGGGATCAATGGCTGCATCGGGAGGCTATTACATATCCACCCCTGCGGATAAAATCTTTGCGAGCCCGGAAACATTGACAGGTTCTCTCGGTGTCATCATGGAAGGTGTGAACTACGGAGAACTTGCCAAGAAATATGGAGTGGACTTTGTGACCATCAAAAGCGGCCCGTATAAAGATATCATGAGTCCGACAAGACCGATGACCGATAAGGAAAAAGAAATACTTCAAACAATGATCAACCATTCCTATGATGGTTTTGTCAGTGTCATATCAAAAGGGAGAGACATCCCTGAAGAAAAGGTAAGAGAAATTGCCGATGGGCGCATTTATGACGGCAGACAGGCAAAAGAATTGCATTTAATCGATGAATTCGGCTACCTGGAAGATACGATTGACGCCATGAAGAAAGACGAAAAGCTTAAAGGTGCCCAAGTTGTGAGCTATGGGACCAACATGGGATTGAATTCTTTATTTGGCATGAGTGCACAAAAAATCCTCGGCCCTAAGATCTTCGGCGACGACATTGAAATGAATGGGCTAATGAAGGTTCTTTCACAGCCAAATGCGCCGAAATTGATGTACTTATATGCTAAATAGAGAGGAGTGTGCAAGATGAGTGAGTTTGATCATAATAGAACCGACGAAGAAACAGAAACCCTCTCAATCAAGGACGATCCATCTTCTATTTCAGAACCAAAGGATCAGTACTTGGAACGTGCAGCAATTCCCGAAGAAGCAGCAAGATCCTTTGCTACTGCAGGGTTCTGGATGAGGTTCTGGGCTTACTTATTGGACTTGATCGTCATTGGCAGCATCGACAGGCTTTTGATCAAGCCAGTTTTCCGGCTGTTGGATTTTCAACTTCATGATACAAGCATGTTTGCTCCTATTTCCATTCTATTTGCTATCGTATTTTATGGCTATTTTGTATTGATGACCAAATACTTTGGAGCCACGATTGGCAAGATGGTGTTCGGATTACGAGTAATCTCTGTTAAACGTGATCGTTTAACATGGGGGACTGTTCTATTTAGAGAGTGGATTGGACGATATATTTCAGCAACTGTCGCCATACTCTATATCCTCGTGGCATTTATGCCAAAGAAGCAGGGGCTGCATGATGTTTTTGCAGACACCACCGTGATTCATGAAAGAAGGCTCGAAACTGAAAGCTTCAGCAACTTATAAAAAATGAACTTGTCCTAATCCGGACAGGTTTATTTTTTTGGGAATAGGTGATAATGGAATGCTGAAAGGTCGTGTGTACATGTATATCGCAGCCATCATCATCGGCATTATAATTCTACTGTTCCTATTATTATGGTTCACCAGTCTTTCCATTTATTTAAATTTATATCATGGGCAGGATAACGACCATTTTCAAATTCAATTCAAGATATGGTTTGGACTCATAAGATACAAGGTTGATATCCCGATGGTGCAGATCGATAAGGATCAGCCGGATATTGTATTGAAGCAAGAAGTGAAAAAAGGAAAAAAGGAAAAAGTGAAAAAAGCATCAAAAAAACGGATCCGGCCGTCGGATATCTTAAATAGTTTTCAAGATACAGCTGAGTTGATACGGCACGTCTACGGAACCCACGTTATCGTGAACAAATTCCTCGCAAAGATTAAAGTCAGAAATCTGCAATGGCATACATTGATTGGATTGAAGGATGCAGCAGCCACTGGAATGCTGGCGGGGGCGGCATGGACATTAAAATCGACCATTATTACATTCATCAGCACCCACTGCCGCTTGATGGATCCCCCTGTGATAGAAGTGATTCCTTCCTTTAATCGCCCGATTTCTCAAATCTCATTTAAATGTATGTTTCGCTTCAGGATTGGGCATGCTATATTCGCAGGTTTGAAATTGATAAAGTACTGGAATGGCGGCAAACCACAATTTAAGACAAAACCTTTATCTATTTTGTCTGAAGAAAAAAACAAGCATTCCCTATAGATAAGGAGGATTCATATGTCAGAACATCCAATTCAAGGCCTCATGACTACTGCAATGGAAAGTCTGAAAGAAATGATTGATGTCAATACCATTATCGGCGATCCAGTTGAAACTCCGGATGGCAGTGTGATTCTAACTGTATCAAAAGTAGGTTTTGGCTTCGCAGCCGGTGGAAGCGAGTTTAATATGAATGGCAAAAGCGGCCAGTCCGGATCCAATGGAAGTGGCGGCGGACAACAAGGACAGCAATCCGGTCCTAAACATCCATTCGGAGGAGGAAGCGGCGGAGGGGTTTCCATTACACCAATTGCTTTCCTGATTGTCAATTCCCATGGCGTCAAAATGCTCCACTTGGATGAAAGCACTCATTTGCTTGAAAAAATTCTTGATGTTGCACCAGCTGCAGTGGAGAAAATTCAGAACATGCTGAAGAAAAATGATAAAAAAGATTCTTCTTCCCACAATGGGCAGCATTATGGACAGAAGCAGGATTTAGATTTATAAAAAGCTGAGGTTGACTTCTTAACACGGAGTTAACCTTTTTTTGAGGAATAGAGTGTGAATAAATTGCATAAGCACGATATTGTTCAGTATGATAGAGATGTAATGATTACATAAGGAGGTAATGGAATGGCTTCTATTACATTTAAACAAAACCCGGTAACTTTGTTAGGGAATGAAGTGAAAGTCGGAGATAAAGCCCCGGATTTCAAAGTTCTTGCAAATGATTTATCTGAGGTCACTTTAGCAGACTCTAAAGGCAGCGTCAGAATCATAAGCGTCGTACCATCCATCGATACTGGCGTCTGTGATGCACAGACAAGAAGATTCAATGAAGAAGCTTCTAAATTGGGAAATGTAAAAGTGTTGACGATTTCCGTTGATCTTCCTTTTGCTCAAAAACGCTGGTGTGCAGCGAATGGAATCGAGAATGTCCAAACATTGTCCGACCATCGCGATCTTTCCTTTGGAGAAGCTTACGGCGTCCATATCAAGGAACTAAGATTGCTTGCCCGCGCTGTATTTGTCGTTGACAGCAGCGATGAAGTCACTTATGTGGAATATGTAAGTGAAGCAACCGACCATCCTAATTATGAAGGTGCTATCGAAGCAGCAAAAGCAGCAAACTAATGATTGATTCTTGAATGGAAGGGCTGGCTCAGAGCTGAGTCGGCCCTTTCCTTGTTTGATTCAGGTACTCATTGTAAAATATGAACCATAAAAATTGTTTTTCAAGAGGAGTGTTGAAATGATAACCTCTCCAGTCGAATCACTATTTCAAGTATTCAACGAAACAGCTGAATTATTAGCAGAGGAATTATCTTGTACATATTTAGAAGCACTGGCGGAAACCGGAGAGAACATTTTCCACGGTTCCATCCTGCAAGAAGAAGTCAGCGAACTCGGAGAAAAAAGGCTCAAAAAGCTCTACAGCAGCATTCATATCGAGGGCCTTGGAAAAGAAGACATCCGAAAAGCCTATCAGCTGGCAATCATCAAGGGAATGCGGGAAGCATCCCAGCCAAACCATCAGATGACGCCTGACTCCATTGGATTATTCTTAAGCTACTTAATCGGAAAATTCATGAACGGGAAGAAAGAGTTTTCCCTGCTTGATCCTGCTGTAGGAACTGGGAACCTTCAATTCACGATCATGAATCAACTGCATGATAAAACGATTCAATCATTTGGAGTGGATGTGGATGATGTCCTCATACGGCTTGCATTCTCAGGAGCGAATCTAATCAGACAGCCATTGGAACTGTTCAATCAGGATGCATTAGAGCCGCTCTTCATCGATCCAGTCGATTGTGTGGTCTGTGATCTGCCGGTCGGCTTTTATCCAAACGATGTAAGGGCAATGGAGTATAAACTGAAAGCAGATAAAGGACATTCCTATGCTCACCATCTATTTATTGAGCAAAGTGTCAACCATGCAAAAGAGGGGGCTTATCTCTTCTTCCTGGTGCCTAACGGTATCTTTGAGTCAGAGGAAGCCCCGAAGCTCAGGGAGTACATCAAAGATAATGTTAATATCCAAGGCCTTGTTCAGCTGCCAATGTCCCTCTTCAAAAATGAAGCGGCAGCCAAGAGCATATTTGTCCTACAGAAAAAAGGAGAAGAGATTAAAGCGCCTAAGCAGGGTCTTATGGTGAAACTTCCAAAGCTTTCGAATCAGAAAGCAATGGAAGATATCTTCGGCAAAATTGATGAGTGGTTCGAGGAAAATAAATAATCAAAACAACAAAACAGCCTTTCTGTCTGCAGAAGGCTGTTTTTATTTGTAAATGCATAAAAGCTATTCGAATTTTTCCGAAAATATTTAATTTAACATGAAAACGAATACATTTCAACCTTTTTCTTGAAATAGGCATGGGACAGTGTTTTAATGAGGAATTGTAAGATATATTCATTCTTAAATGAACAAACTAACATGTATTCATTTTCATTGACAAAGAATTTATATAAATACTTTTATACGTAGAAGGAGCGAATGACAAATGGCAAAAATGATTGCAATCAACGCTGGAAGCTCTTCTCTGAAGTTTCAGTTATTTGAGATGCCTGAAGAAACTGTTATCACAAAAGGACTAATCGAAAGAATCGGACTAAAAGATTCTATATTCAATATCACAGTAAATGGTGAAAAAGTAACAGAAATCACTGATATCCCTGATCATGATGTGGCAGTAAAAATGCTATTGAGCAAGCTTACTGATCTTGGCATCATCAAATCACTGGATGAAATCGAAGGAATCGGACACCGTGTGGTACATGGAGGAGAAGTCTTCAATGATTCCGTCCTAATCACAGATGAAGTCCTGGATCAAATCAGTAATCTATCTGACCTTGCTCCATTGCACAATCCTGCAAATATTACAGGAATCAAAGCATTCGAGAGCGTACTTCCTAACGTGCCGGCAGTGGCGGTATTCGATACTGCGTTCCATCAAACAATGCCAGAAAGCTCTTTCTTATACAGCTTGCCATACGAATACTATGAAAAATTCGGAATCCGCAAGTATGGATTCCATGGAACATCCCATAAATATGTTTCTCAGCGTGCTGCAGAAATGCTTGGACGTCCGGAAGAACATCTTCGACTCATTTCCTGCCACTTAGGAAACGGCGCCAGCATCGCAGCAATCGAAGGCGGGAAATCCATCGATACGTCAATGGGCTTCACTCCGCTTGCGGGTGTAACAATGGGTACGCGTTCAGGCAACATCGATCCTGCCTTGATTCCATATATCATGGAGAAAACAGAGCTTACGGCAGAAGAGGTTCTTGATGTTTTGAATAAAAAATCAGGAATGCTTGGTGTTTCCGGTTTCTCTAGCGACCTGCGCGATATTGAGCAAGAAGCAGAAAAAGGCAACGAACGTGCAGAACTTGCATTGGAAGTATTTGCGAACCGCATCCACAAATATATCGGATCTTATGCATCACGCATGAACGGAATCGATGCGATCATCTTCACTGCCGGTATCGGTGAAAACAGCCAAAGCATTCGTGAGAAAGTCCTTCGTGGTTTGGAATTCATGGGTGTATATTGGGATCCGGCATTGAACAAAACCCGCGGACAAGAGGCGTTCCTCAACTACCCTCACTCCCCGGTAAAAGTCATGGTCATCCCAACAAATGAAGAAGTAATGATTGCGCGTGACATCCTAAGACTAACAAAATAATTATTTTATGCCCCATTCCGATTGAACTCAAATCGGAGTGGGGCTTTTTAAGTTTATAAAAAAGGATCCAATTGTTAATGAAGGCTTTCAATATGTTATACTTTTCTTACAATTCAACGTCAATAAGGTGGGAAGCATATGGCTTGGACAAAAACTGATAAAAAATATTGGGAAGACATACTGGCATTTGAAGAAACTCTTTATAAATATGAACCGAATGATTTAGAAAAAACCTACGTAAAATGGGTCGATCAAGGATTTTCAATGCTGCCGGAGAATCTTCAAGAGCAATTTTTTGAAAAGCTGGATTCCTGGCTCTTTCACCTTCATTCCCTGCTGCAGGGCTCCCAGATTCAAAATGATGCACGGGAAAGAATCCTGGGGACAGCACGTATTTTCGATGATGATATACAATCCATTTCCGATTTGAAAAAGCTGAACATAGATAAACTTCATTACATAGCTGAGCAGCATGCAGCAAGGCACAGGGTCTATTCTTTGATACAGGGCGGAATTGCCGGAACTGGCGGTCCCATTGCAATCGGAACGGATTTCCTCGCTCTGGCCATCATGAATCTACGGGCAGTGCAGCTGACAGGCATGTCATATGGATACGATGTACAGACGCCGTTTGAAATGATGTCCTCTTTAAAGGTCTTCCATGTTGCTACGCTGCCGGCCAGGATGAAAAGCCACGGGTGGGAAGAATTGAAACAGCAAGCGAAGGAATCCTATGACTATTTCTACAGCGGGAATGAGCAGCTCACTAATAATACATGGCTTGATGAACCATTAAAGCAAGTGATCAAAGCAATGTTCATACAGTTGTTCAGAAAGCGTTTGATTTCAGGTCTACCGTTCATTTCAATGGCCATTGGGGCATCCGTCAATTATCAAGTGATGCGGAAGGTCACAACCTTTTCCGAAAAGTATTATCAGTTCCGCTATTTGACTGATAAAGAAGGAAGATTATTATGAGTGTCAATGCCCATAAAGAAAAAGCACCTTCTTCCATAAGAGTTTCCATCATCACCGTTAGCGACACCAGAACTCTCGAGACGGATAAAAGCGGGGCTTTGATGGAGGCGCTATTAAAGGAAAATGGACATATAGTGCTTTCGAGAAATATTGTTAAAGATGAACAGAATGAGATACGAAGCACATTTTTATCAAAAATAGAAGAAGAGGAAGTCCAGGCTGTACTTATCAATGGTGGTACAGGGCTCGCCAGGAGGGATGTAACGATTGAGACAATTTCCTCTCATTTTGAAAAGGAAATCTCAGGTTTCGGGGAACTATTCCGAATGCTCAGCTACCAGGAGGATATCGGGTCTGCTGCGATGCTCTCCCGTGCGACAGGGGGGACGAAGGATGGAAAAGCGATATTCATCACGCCCGGTTCAACAGGAGCAGTCCGGCTTGCGATGGAGAAGCTAATTCTTCCAGAGCTTTCTCATATCATTTTGGAATTGAATAAATGAAAAAAAGCAGCCTGGGCTGCTTTTTTTTTATGGAATTCTATATAAGAGCCATAAATCATTTACGATTGATGCCAATTCTGCAATTTTAGCATTTAGCCGACAGGATTTTCCAAAGTCTTCTTCCAAAGATAATTCCGTTTGGAGCTCCTCCATCATCCTATCAAACTCTTGGATGCGATCGGGGATCGTCCCCCTGATTTTTTCCCACTTCAGCCAAAAATGCTCCATTTCCTTCGCACTTAATGAACCAAAATCCACACATTCGTCAGGAACAGAAATCCCAAGACGTTTATCAAATAATAAATAGTCCATTTCCATTCCCACCTTTCTCCTTCTATTTTACAGCATAACCCTAGACAGGGGTCAACATATGAGCGGCAGAGAGATTAATTATACAAATTCATGAATAAGTATTGAAGGATGAGAAAAATGGTGTTAGTATATCAGGTATCAAAAGTAATATTTAATCATAGTTATGAATAATTATACTGATAATAGGAGCTGGTATATATGAGTAAAAAGGTTGTATTGGCCTATTCTGGTGGATTGGATACTTCTGTTGCAATCCAATGGCTTAAGGAGCAAGGATATTCTGTCATTGCATGCTGCCTGGATGTAGGCGAAGGCAAAGACCTTGATTTCATCAAAGACAAAGCATTGAAAATCGGTGCGGAGAAAAGCTATATGATTGATGCACAAGATGAATTTGCAGAAGAATTTGCATTGACAGCCCTGCAATCCCACGCTTTATATGAAGGTAAGTATCCATTAATATCTGCCCTATCGAGACCATTGATCGCCAAGAAGCTCGTCGAGGTCGCGGAAAAGGAAGGCGCATCAGCAGTTGCCCATGGCTGTACCGGTAAAGGGAATGATCAGGTGCGATTTGAAGTATCAATCAAGGCATTGAATCCTGATCTTGAGGTCCTTGCACCAGTTCGTGAATGGAGCTGGTCGCGTGAAGAGGAAATTGATTATGCATCATCAAGAGGAATCCCGGTCCCTATCAATTTGGACAATCCTTTCTCCATTGACCAGAACCTTTGGGGAAGAAGCAATGAGTGCGGTGTATTGGAGGATCCTTGGGCTGCTCCTCCCGAAGAGGCTTATGAGCTTACACAAGCTTTAGAAAAGACTCCCGATCAGCCGGAACTCATTGAAATCGAATTTGAAAAAGGTGTCCCTGTAGCATTGAACAACGAATCTCTCGGTTTGGCAAAATTGATTGCAAAACTGAATACGATTGCCGGCAAACATGGTGTTGGAAGAATCGATCATATCGAGAATCGTTTGATAGGGATCAAATCAAGGGAAGTATACGAATGCCCAGCAGCAGCAACCCTTTTAAAGGCACATAAAGAACTTGAAGACATCACTCTTGTGAAAGAAGTAGCACATTTTAAACCGGTCATTGAACAAAAAATCACAGAGCTTATTTACAATGGGTTATGGTTTTCTCCATTAACTCCGGCTTTAAAAGGATTTTTAAATGAAACACAAAAATACGTGACCGGTACCATACGAGTTAAACTTTTCAAAGGCAACGCCATTGTGGAAGGGCGCAAATCCCCTTATTCCCTCTATAATGAAAAGCTTGCTACTTATACAAAAGAAGATGCCTTTAATCATCAATCTTCCGTTGGGTTTATTGAATTATGGGGTCTGCCGACGACTGTACACAGTGCCATTCATCAAAAAGGGAAAGTGAACGCGTGATGAAAAAGCTCTGGAACGGAAGATTTAAAGATCATGCAGCGGGTTGGATCGAGGAATTCGGCGCTTCCATTTCTTTTGACCAGGAGCTGGTAATGGAGGACCTTCAAGGGAGCCTCGCCCATGTGGAGATGTTAAAGGAATGCGGGATTATCTCCGAAGATGATGCGGATCAGATTATCGGGGGCCTTAAATCGTTAAAAGCAAAAGCAGAAAGAAATGAACTCCAGTACGATGTTGCCAACGAAGACATCCATCTTAATATAGAGAAAATGCTGATTGAGACAATAGGGCCGGTCGGAGGAAAAGTGCATACGGGAAGAAGCCGGAATGATCAGGTAGCGACCGATATGCATCTTTATCTTAAAAAACAAGTGGAAGCCATCATAAATGAAATCGAGATTTTCCAGGAAGTTTTGATGGTGAAAGCAAGCGGACATATTGAAACGATTGCACCAGGCTACACGCACCTTCAGAGGGCTCAGCCGATCTCTTTCGCCCACCATTTGATGGCGTATTTTTGGATGCTCGAGAGGGATAAGGAGCGCTATCAGGACAGCTTGAAAAGAATCGATTTGTCTCCATTAGGGGCAGGAGCATTGGCAGGAACGACTTTTCCAATTGACCGTCAGATGACCGCTGAAAAACTCGGATTCAGCGATTTATATCAAAATAGCCTGGACGCAGTAAGTGACAGGGATTTTATCATTGAATTTTTAAGCAATTCCTCTATACTCATCATGCACTTATCCCGGTTTGCAGAAGAAGTGATTCTCTGGGCGAGCCAGGAATTCCAGTTCATAGAATTGCATGATTCATACTCAACGGGGAGCAGCATCATGCCCCAGAAGAAGAATCCCGACATGGCGGAATTGATCAGAGGAAAAACAGGAAGGGTGTACGGGCATCTTATTGGTATGCTGACGATCCTTAAAGGCCTGCCTCTGGCCTACAACAAGGATATGCAGGAGGATAAGGAAGGGATGTTTGATACTGTCAAAACCATCCGGACGTCATTGAAAGTTTTTACCGGAATGATAGATACGATGAGTGTCAATGTACAAAGGCTATGGGATACGGTGAAAAAGGACTTTTCCAATGCAACCGAGTTGGCTGATTATCTGGCAGCAAAAGGTATCCCTTTCAGGGAAGCGCATGAAATCGTTGGGAAACTAGTCCTGAAATGCATCGAAGAGGGGAAATTCTTGAGTGATGTAAATCTGGAAGAATTCAAGGAATCATGTCCGCTCATAGAAGAAAACATTTATGATGTCCTAACTCCGGAACAAGCTGTCAAGAGAAGGAATTCCTACGGAGGCACGGGATTCGAACAGATCAAGTTACAATTGAAGCAGGCAGAGAAAGCATTGAATAAAGAGAGCGTTCCCCAATAAGGGGCGTACCAATAAGTTATTATAGACCTGGCTTTCATTTCCATCCATTTCACGGTTATAAATATCAATTCCAATCAAATACTAACAGTGTAAACAAGCATGGGAGGAATTGAAATGCGTAAACGTGACCCGAAAGAAGAAATGAATTACAACGAAGAAGGTTTGAATGAAGTAAGCAGCCAAATCATGAATGTCTATTCAGAAGGCACATTCGACAAAGAAGCAGCTGAACAGGAAGAAATCGAAACAACAGAATAATGAAAATGGCCGCAGATTAAGCGGCCATTTTTTATTGCTGCAGATTATGATTGGTGGTACTTACGGTTGGACTTTTCCCAATGCTTTTTATCGAGAAATAAAAGAGGAATGAAAAAACAAACACAAGAAATCCAGGGGACCACTTCTCAGGCAAAAACAGATAAAGAACAGCTGATAATAAAATAATCCACAGACCCTTAAAATTATACCGGAATGAACCCGATGCAATCGAAATGAGATCATCCTCTGTCAGCTCAAGCTTCTTAAAAAAACAGAAATCAGCAATGATGACAGCAGAAATCGGTATGATCAATGCACCTAGGTAACTGATATATTCCTTAGCATTTTCAACCAGCCCCGGGAAGCAGCTTAACAAGATGGCAAACGAACCAAACACAATGGAGCTTCGGATCCTTCCCAATGAAGGGACGGCATTCAGTAGACTGAATCCCCCGGTATAAGCATTGCTCAAGTTGATGGAAATCATCGATACCAGTGCACAAACCAAAAGTATGATTGTCACAAACATTGAACCTGAAAGAGCACTCCCTGAAACGAATGGGTTCAGGTTTTTCGTAAGTCCGGCTGAAAGGGCCCCCAATAATGCAGTCATGAAGAAGCCAATGGCATTCCCTGCGAAAAGGCCGATTGCTCCATGTCTTGTACTTTTAGCGTAGCGGGTCACATCGGATGAAGCACTCACACCTGACACGTATTGAACAAATGCAAGACTTGAAAAAAAGAAAAAGGAGGAGGCTGAGAATCTCCCCGTCTCATGGATGGCGGAAGAAGGTGCCCCCTCTTTAATGAATATATAAAGCAGGATGATTTGGCCAATGATGAGAATCGGCATAAAATACTTCGTCGCTTTTTTCACAGCATCAAAGCCCACCAGTGCCAGAACAGTCATAATGACAGCAAGGATGATGGCGATGGGCATAAAGGGAAGCGTAATCTCAAAATAATCCTTTGCCATTTCAGTGATGACAATGGTCCCGCTGATCGTTTGCACGCTGAACCAATAAAGGGAAGTGAGGGACCTGATGGGAGATGATAGGTACCGCGCAACCTTTGTTCCTAAAATGGAGCGGATGGCATATTGCGCAGGCAATCCGTACTTAGCTCCGGGCAGTGAAAGGAGGGACACAAAAAGAAATGCCAGTGCAGCGCCTGAAAAAGTGGAAGCGATAGCCCAGAAAATGGGGAGCCTCCCGTCAAGTACCGCAAGGGCGGGAACAATGAAATTTCCTGAGTTTACGGAAAAGGATAATTGAATGATAAAGTAATCGAACCAATTGGACGTTTTAAGTTCTGTCGGAACGGATTCAAGACCGATGCGTTCCAGTTTATCTAATTTAGCAGTCTGCAAGTTGATTTCCTTCTTTCTCATAAAGGCTACTGTATCATTTTAGCGAAAAGCCCGCAGGATTGAAATATTCGAATGTTTAAATTATAAAAGATGAAATGAGCGGAAATACTAGTATAATGAGTCCGATTATTTTTTCTAAAATGTAAGTGTTTTCAAAATACTTTTTTCGGCGAAAAATATGATTAATAATGCTTCGCAAATACTCATTTATAATGTTATATTAAATAAGTATTTGAACATGTCACACTAAAGAATTCGAATTTAGGAGGTATGTGGTATGCGTATTGGTGTACCTAAAGAAATAAAAAACAACGAAAATCGTGTAGCAATGACACCAGCTGGAGTTGTTCATTTAGTCAACAACGGCCATGAAGTTTATATCGAAACAGGAGCAGGTCTCGGATCTGCCTTTACAGACGAAGATTATCTGCAAGCAGGTGCCAAGATTGTAGGTTCTGCACCGGAAGCATGGGATATGGAAATGGTCATGAAAGTTAAGGAACCGCTTCCATCCGAATACAATTACTTCCGTGAAGGGCTGATTTTGTTTACATATCTTCACCTTGCTCCAGAGCCTGAGTTGACGAAAGCTCTTGTCGACAATAAAGTGGTCGGAATCGCCTATGAAACAGTACAGCTTCCTAACGGCTCCCTGCCATTATTGACTCCTATGAGTGAAGTGGCTGGACGCATGGCTTCTCAAATCGGTGCTCAGTTCCTTGAGAAAATCCATGGAGGAAAAGGTATCCTTCTTTCCGGCGTGCCAGGTGTTCACCGTGGCCGCGTAACAATCATCGGAGGAGGAGTTGCTGGTACAAACGCTGCGAAGATGGCAATCGGTCTTGGTGCACAAGTTACAATCATCGACTTGAACCCTGAGCGTCTGCGCCAATTGGATGATATCTTCGGAAGCGATGTAACTACTTTGATTTCCAACCCTCTTAACATTGCAGAGGCTGTTAAAGAATCAGACCTTGTCATCGGTGCTGTGTTGATCCCTGGAGCAAAAGCGCCTAAGCTTGTTACAGAAGATATGATCAAATCCATGAGCGACGGTTCTGTCGTAGTGGATATCGCGATTGACCAAGGCGGTATTTTCGAAACAACGGATCGCATCACTACACATGACGATCCTACTTATTCGAAGCATGGCGTCGTACACTATGCAGTTGCCAACATGCCTGGTGCGGTCCCGCGTACATCTACAATGGCGTTGACAAACGTAACAGTTCCTTATGCAGTTCAAATTGCAAACAAAGGCTACGAAAAAGCTTGCCTTGATAATGAAGCATTGCTTAAAGGAATCAATACTCTTGATGGATATGTAACATTCAAAGCAGTTGCAGAAGCACATGGAGTAGACTATTCCGATGCAAAATCATTGCTTGAAAGATAAATACTGGCAAAAAAACAGGCTGGACAAGTTCCAGCCTGTTTTTATTGCCTTTTTTATAACACTTATTTTACATATTGCAGTTCTTTAGGGAATTTCGTAAACAATTCATACCCGTCTTTTGTGACGAGGATGTCATCTTCAATCCTCACGCCTGCCACATTCGGCACGTAGATTCCGGGCTCGATGGTGAATACCATTCCTTCTTCAAGGACGAGGTCATTCGTTTCTTTGATATCCGGATACTCATGGACGCTTATTCCAAGGCCGTGGCCAAGACGGTGTGGGAAATACTCCCCGTACCCTGCATCTTCAATCGTTTTACGTGCAATCCTGTCAAGCTCACTTACCTTGACTCCAGGCTTCACTGCTTCCACAGCTGCCAGCTGTGCTTTAAGCACAGTATTATAGATCTCAAGCTGCTTGTCGTTCAGCTCTCCGTAAGCTACAGTCCTCGTAATGTCAGAGCAGTATCCATCCAAGACCACTCCTAGGTCAAATAAGACAAGATCGCCTTTTTGGATTTTTGTGCTTCCAGGGTTTCCATGTGGAGAAGCTCCATTTTTCCCTGTCAGGACCATCGTGGAAAAGGACATTTCGGAAATCCCTTTTTTCTTCAATTCATACTCGATTTTTGCGATGATTTCCATTTCAGAAGTGCCTTCTGCAATTTCCTCCACGCCGAGTTTAACCGCATAATCCGCAAATTCAGCAGCTTTTCTTAAAATCTCAAGTTCCTGTTCATCTTTGATCAGACGAAGGACTTTCATCTTTTCTTCTGCTGAGACCAATTGTGATCCAGGGTAGCGGCTTTGAAGCTCTTCGAATCTCTCTACATTCATATGTTCTTTTTCCACTGCCCAAACGTTGATTTGGTCGAACAATTCATTCACTCTGTTTTCAATGAGGTCCCAAGGACGGTCTGTGTCGCTGTGGGCGATGATTTCATGATTCCATCCGGCATTTTTAGCATCCTCTTTATCCAATGCAGGACATACAAGAATCGGGTCTTTATCTTGGAAAACAAGGACCCCAAGAAGCCTTTCATGAGGTTCGCTCCTGAAACCGCTTAAATAAAATACATTTTCCTTTGAAGTGATGAAAGAAGCATCAACGCCTGCCTGCTTCATCCAATCCATAAATTTCTGCAGTCTATTATTCATATGTATTCCTCCCAAAATAGGATGAGTGTCTTCATAAAAAAGAGTACCAACAATTATTTTGGATGTAAACTGTTAAACAAATCTGAATAGAACATCCATGCGTTCCTATCTTTAGACATTCAAAAATCCATAAGATAAAATATGAGTATGGAAAGGCAGGCAATCCTTTCATCAATGGCCTTTTGAATAAAAACATGAAATCAAATGATTAGGAGTGGTTACAGTGAAAGTTTCATATCATGGACATTCAGTCTTAAAAGTAGAAACAGGCGGTAAAACCATCTTATTTGATCCATTCATCAACGGCAATGAACTGACGGACCTCAAGGTTGAAAATGAGAATCCGGACGTGATCATCCTGACTCATGGCCATGGCGACCATGTAGGGGATACGATTGAGCTTGCCAAAAAAAGCAATGCACTGGTCATTGCACCGAACGAACTTGCTGTCTACCTTGGGTTCCAAGGATTGAATACCCATCCGATGCATATTGGAGGCTCCTTCCAATTTGATTTTGGGAAAGTCAAATTGACTCAAGCCTTCCATGGTTCCGGCTATGTGACTGAAAACAAAGAAATTATCTACATGGGAATGCCTGCAGGAGTGTTATTCACAGCTGAAGGCAAAACGATCTACCACGCGGGAGATACAGGCTTATTCTCGGATATGAAGCTGATCGGGGACCGTCACCCTATTGATGCGGCATTCCTTCCGATTGGGGATAACTTCACAATGGGCCCGGAGGATGCTGCTTATGCGGCAGAGCTTCTGCAGGCAAAAGTGGTTGTTCCAATTCATTACGATACATTCCCTCCAATCAAGCAGGATCCGCATCGTTTTGTGGAAATGCTTAAAGATCAAAACGGCAAAGTGATGAAGCCTGGCGATGTAATCGAATTATAATAGGTTAATCATGAAAAAGGGCATCAACCTTCTGATGAAGAGGATGATGCCTTTTTCCATTCCGGGAACACAAAGCAGCAATGCCTCTTCTCGTATTTCTTCATCACCCCCTGCATAGAATAGAACAAGCTATAAAAAGGGGGAAGAGAAATGAAACAAAGGTATCTATTGTGTCTGCTATTGAGCGGACTGCTATTGTATTATGGTCTGCCGAATCTTGATTTTCACAGCGGCGGGATGGAAGGGATCTTTACTTTGGCATGGGCTGTGTTTGCACTTTTCGTCATCTTGGGAAATCTGTCTGCCCTATTATATTCGCCTAAAAAGAATAAATCATGGGTTAATGCAAAAACGAATAAAGAGGATAAGCGTAAAATGCGCGCTCATTAATGGTGCAGAAATTGAATATCCAAGCTTTTCAACTTATAATAATGATAATAGAGAGGTCCAGATAGAAAAGGGTGAAAAGCTTGGCTACAAAGCATGAACAGATTTTACAGTACATAGATGAGCTTCCTGTCGGCGAAAAGATTTCCGTCAGGCAGATTGCGAGAGCCATGAACGTCAGTGAAGGAACTGCCTACAGGGCCATTAAGGACGCTGAGAATAAAGGGTACGTCAGCACGATCGAACGTGTGGGGACCATCAGGATTGAACGGAAAAAGAAAGAAAATATTGAGAAGCTGACTTTTGCCGAAGTGGTCAATATCATTGATGGACAAGTTTTGGGCGGAAGGGATGGACTTCATAAAACGTTGACGAAGTTCGTCATCGGCGCCATGCAGCTCGAAGCAATGATGAGATACACCGGGGCAGGCAACCTGCTAATTGTTGGGAACAGGATCAAGGCGCATGAACAGGCACTAAGAGCAGGCGCAGCTGTATTGATCACCGGTGGATTCGATACAGAAGACCACGTCAAAAAGCTTGCAGATGAACTGGAGCTTCCGATTATTTCAACGAGCTACGATACGTTTACGGTTGCTACCATGATCAACAGGGCCATTTATGATCAGCTGATCAAAAAAGATATCGTTTTTGTTGAAGATATATTGACGCCGCTTGAACAGACGATTTATTTAAAAACGGGCGATTCAGTAGAGATATGGCATCAAAAAAACAAGGAAACGGGACACAGCCGATTTCCTGTCGTAGATCAAAGCATGAAAATCCAGGGGATGATTACTTCCAAAGATATCATTGGGCAGGAAATGAATGCAGGCATCGAAAAATTAATGACCAAGAATCCCATTACAGTAGGTGCCAAAACTAGTGTAGCTTCCGCGGCCCACATGATGATCTGGGAAGGGATTGAGGTCCTTCCAGCGGTCAATGAACAAAACCGCCTGCAGGGAATCATCAGCCGTCAGGATGTCTTAAAAGCCCTGCAGATGATTCAGAGGCAGCCGCAAGTCGGCGAGACAATCGACGATATTATGACGGACCGGCTTACGGTTTCAGAAACGTTGAATGGTACCTTCACTTTTGAGGTAAGTCCGCAGATGACCAATCAGCTTGGCACCATTTCATATGGGGTTTTTACCACTATTGTGACGGAAGCTGCAAACAGGTCATTGAAAAATTTCAAAAAAGGCGATCTGGTCGTTGAAAATATGACGATTTATTTTATCAAACCTGTGCAAATGGAAAGCCTCATTGAAATCAGGCCGAAAGTGTTGGAAGTAGGCAGGAAATTCGGGAAGGTCGATGTCGAAGTCTTCCATGAAGGTGTGCTTGTTGGAAAAGCGCTGATGATGTGCCAATTGATAGACAGATAAGGGAAAAAAAGAACCGATTCTTGTGGAATCGGTTCAGTTCAATTAATGAATGGGGTAAATTATCCCTGCTTCTCTACTTCTTCCATTTCTTTGATTGCGTATGGAAGATAGAAACGATAGGATTTGAAGCCGGCCCAGATACTGAGTGCCCCAACGATTATAAAAAGGGCTGCGACGATATAAGTTGTTGTAGAATGATACAGGAACAGCTGGTTGACGCCAAACAGGCCGACAAAAAGCCCCAATGCAATGCTTGATTTGCCTGAAAGGGTTTTTCTCTCCATTGGCAGGCTGCTCCGAACGTATTTCACCTTGTAGTATATATAAAATGAAAGTGACAATACGATGATGACTACTAAAAATGGCATGATTTTTCCTCCAGCATTCGACAATATCTATCATATATTGTAACGATTGGAGTCTAAAAAAGCCATACTATTCCATAACTTATTAGAAGGTGAAGATAATGAAGGATAAAATTTTGAATGCGATAAAGCAATATTCCACCATCATCATACATAGGCATGTCAGACCGGACCCAGATGCATACGGTTCTCAGGGAGGCCTTGCCGAAATGCTGAAAGCCTCCTTCCCTGAAAAACAGATATTCGCAGTCGGTGAGGAGGAACCTTCTTTAAATTTCTTAAATAGACTCGATGTCATTTCAGATGAACAATATGAAGGAGCCTTAGTGATTGTCTGTGATACAGCCAATCAGGAAAGGGTTTGTGACCAGCGCTATACAAAAGGCGAAACACTGATCAAGATTGACCACCATCCAAATGAAGATCCATATGGAGACATGTTATGGGTGGATACTGGTGCAAGTTCTGTCAGCGAAATGATCTACGAATTCTATCTTTCTGGAAAAGAAGAGGGGCTAGTGATGAATGATCGTGCCGCCCGCCTTCTTTTTGCTGGGATTGTCGGGGATACCGGAAGATTTTTATATCCAAGCACCACCCAGAAAACGTTTGATTATGCCGGTGAACTTATTCGTTATGACTTTGACCGGACCGAATTGTTCAATCAAATGTATGAAACAGACCCCCATGTTTTAAAACTTCAGGGATATGTCCTCCAGAATTTCGAACTGAGGCCAAGCGGTGCAGGTGTGCTGATCCTGAAAAAAGATCAATTGAAGGAATTCCAAGTGACGCCTTCAGAAGCATCACAGCTGGTCAGTACCCTTGGCAACATTAAAGGGATAAAAGCATGGTGCTTCTTTATTGAAGAAGATGATCAGATCAGAGTGAGGCTCCGTTCGAAGGGTCCAGTGATCAACCAGCTTGCAAAGAAATATAAAGGCGGAGGCCATCCCCTTGCTGCAGGCGCATCAGTGCATTCCTGGGAAGAAGTGGATCAAGTGACCAAGGAACTGGAAGAGCTGTGCCTGAGCAATTAATAGACCCCTTTTTAAAAGGAGTCAATCCAGGCTGGCCGGTTAATCGGCCAGCTTAATTTCTGCAGTGATCTGGATCGTAGTATAGAAAAATATTTCTTTGATTGTAAATGTGTATCGTTTTTCATTGATTTTGACTGTTTTATTCTCGATGGTCTTTTTGACGAGCTCCTTATTTTTGTAGACCGAACTTAAATCTTTTGCTAAAAGAGGGCGCAGGTCTTCCCTTAATTCATCAGTCTTTTCATTTAATGCCTGAGAGTTGATGTGATATCTTGCTGCATTGGTTATCCTGATTTCAATCCCCTGGACTGTCAACAGCTCCTGATTCTTCTTATTTAATGCGGCGAACTCTTCCTGCCAAATCAATTTTTCATTTTCCAATTCCTTTATGATATCCCGTTGGTCTTCCAGAATTTTTGACTGCCTGTCCTGCATCGTCCCGAACATGAATAAAAAAACGACCCAGCTGATACATCCTCCAACAGCAATGCCTGCCAAGAGGCGCTGCCATTCAGGGCGGCGGTAAAGAGGGGGAATTCTCATGATATTTGCTCCTGGGTGAACCAGCGGATAATCTCAGCAGCGCACTGCGCACCGCCCATTGCAGATAAAATCAGCAGCAATTGTTTAAAAAGGTCTTTTGTATCACCTTGCAGGAATCCCTTTTCAAAACTGTAGACAGTGTCAAAAGTTCCCCCTATGGCCGCAATGATTGCCCATATCCTTATGTTCACAGATATTTCAGCGATTTTTGTAAGGATCGGTTCTCCTGTTATAAAAGCAGATATGCCGCCAATCAGAGCACCGCCGATCATAACTCCAAAAGAAATAAAAAAACTCTCAAAAAAAGCAGGAAAAAAAGCTTCGTTCATAGCAGAATCATCCCCGGTCCTATAAAAGTCTTCAATAAATATATATGGGACAAACGTACACCTTATGATTATATGAAGGCTCTCCGCCATTTTTCCTTTGTTTAAGTACGAACATATTTTCTTTTTTTGCTATACTAGAAGTATCTTAAAAGTTTGGGATAAAGGAGTGAACCGATATGTCGTTCATTCACTTGCAGATAACCACTTCCTATAGTTTGTTATCAAGTACGATTTCGATCGAGCAATTGATAGATTCCGCAGTTGCGGATAACCATAAGGCGCTTGCCATCACAGACCGGAACGTCTTATACGGTGCGATACCATTTTATAAAGCATGCAAAGAAAAAGGCATCAAGCCAATCATCGGGATGACAGCGGATGTTCTCAAGCAGGGGGAGCCGGACGAAGCGTATCCATTGGTACTGTTGGCAAAAACAGTAGAGGGATACAGGAACCTGATGAAAATTTCCAGCGTCATACAGACCAAATCCCCAAACGGGATCCCCTTGAAATGGCTGAGAGGATACAGCCGCGGACTGATTGCACTGACTCCTGGAAGAAAAGGGGAAATAGAATCACATTTATTAAACGAAAAGGTTGAAGAGGCAGAAGAATCTCTTCGTAATTTAAAAGGGGCATTTGAAGAAGGATGCTTTTTTCTTTCCTTGCAAAAACATGGATTGCCCGGCGAAGAAGGTCTCCTTGCTCAGTTAAGGAACCTTTCCAAAAAAGGGAACGTCCCTCTCGCAGCTGCCAATGATGTGCAATATCTCCATAAGGATGATTCATTTACACTTGAATGTCTCTGGGCATTAAGGGATGGATTGAAGCTTTCTGATGATGAGAGGCCCAAGCTTGGAAGCAGCTCGTTTTATTTGAAAACGAAGCAGGAAATGGCAGAGTTATTCACTGAGGATGTCGATGCCTTAGAGAACACCATTAAGATTGCAGAAGCGTGTAATGTGGAATTCGAGTTCCACAAGCGGCTGCTGCCGAAATACCCGCTCCCGCCCGGTCAACAGCCGCATCAATATCTTGAAGACTTATGCAGTTCTGGTTTAGATGACCGTGTAAAGGAAGCTGGGACAGAATATAAGGAACGATTGACATACGAGTTGGATATCATCAGGAAAATGGGATTCAGCGATTACTTCCTCATCGTATGGGACTTCATGAAGTATGCAAGGGATAAAGGAATTCTGACTGGTCCTGGAAGGGGTTCTGCAGCAGGATCTCTTGTAGCATATGTTCTGAAGATAACGGACGTTGACCCGATAGCAAACGATCTGTTATTCGAACGTTTTCTAAACCCTGAAAGGATTTCCATGCCGGATATCGATATCGACTTCCCTGACCACAGAAGGGATGAAATCCTTCAATATGTAGCCGGCAAGTATGGAGCGATGCATGTCGCCCAGATCATTACGTTTGGTACACTTGCGGCAAAGGCGGCTTTAAGGGACGCTGCCCGGGTATTCGGATGCAGCTCCAAGGAACTCGAACAGTTTTCCCGACTGGTTCCCTCCAAACCTGGACTGAAATTGAAAGACGCCTATCAGGAGTCGCCGGCATTGAAGGAATTCATTGATCAATCAGACTATTATAAGAAATTATTTTCTACAGCACTGAAAATCGAGGGGCTTCCGCGCCATGCATCGACCCATGCTGCAGGTGTAGTCATCAGCGATTCTCAGCTGGTGGATGAGATACCGATTCAACAAGGACAAAATGGACTTACGCTGACCCAATACCCAATGGATGTACTGGAAGAAATCGGTCTGCTTAAAATGGATTTCCTTGGCCTCCGCAATTTATCGCTCCTTGAAAGAATCATCACCTCCATAAAAATCGGCATGGATAAAAAAATCGATTTGGACAGGATTCCCTATGATGATGAAGCCACTTATAAGTTATTAAGCCGTGGAGAAACGACAGGAATCTTTCAACTTGAATCCGATGGGATGAGAAAGGTCCTGATGAGGCTGAAGCCAACAAGATTCGAAGATATTGTGGCAGTGAACGCCTTATATCGTCCAGGTCCTATGGAAAACATCCCATTGTACATTGAAAGAAAACACGGCATTAAGCCGATTGAATACCCGCATCAAGATTTGCAGGAATTTTTAAAAGTGACTTATGGAGTCATAGTCTATCAGGAACAAATCATGCAGATTGCTTCAAAGATGGCAGGTTTCTCTCTTGGTGAAGCGGACTTGTTGAGAAGGGCCGTATCCAAAAAGAAGAAAGATGTACTTGACCAAGAGAGGGCTCATTTTGTCAAAGGAGCCGTTTCTAAAGGCTACAATGAGCAGACTGCCCATTCGATCTATGATTTGATTGTGAGATTCGCCGATTATGGATTCAATCGGAGCCATGCAGTCGCATACAGTATGATTGCCTGCCAGCTGGCTTATCTGAAGACGCACTATCCTCTTTATTTTATGGCATCGCTTCTGACGAGCGTCATTGGCAATGAGGATAAAATAGCTCAATATATAAAAGAATCACAGCAGAGGGGCATTAACATTCTGCCTCCTTCGATTAATAGCAGCCAATTTCCTTTTATGGTTGAAAGAGAAGGAATCCGTTTCAGCATTGGTGCAATCAAGGGAATTGGAGCAGCTGCGTTGAGGGGAATAGTCGAAGCGAGAAAGAAAAAGCCTTTCCTTGATTTGTTCGATTTTTGCGTGCGGGTCCCATCAAAGGCGGTCAATCGAAAGACTCTTGAATCACTCATTTTTGCCGGCTGCTTTGATGAATTCGGACAAGACAGGGCGACACTCCTTGCGAGTATAGATGCGGCTCTTGACCATGCAGAACTTGTCAGTCCGGAAGATCAAGGGTATGACCTTTTTGAAGATGAAGCTGCTTTTCAAATCAAACCGAAATATACTGAAGTTGATCCAATGCCGCTTCTTGAAAAACTGAGCTTTGAAAAGCAGGCGCTCGGAATATATTTGTCCGACCACCCCGTCAGCCCTTATCAAGTTGAATTTGATCAAGCTGGATGTGTACCTTTGAATGAGCTTGGCAATGAAAAGAAAGGGAAGTCAGCCGGCGCTTACATTACTTCCGTCAAAACAATCCGTACAAAAAAGGGGGATGTGATGGCATTTATCAATGTAAGCGATCAATGGAGCGACCTTGAATGTGTCGCATTCCCTAATGTCTATAATAAAATAAGCGCCTTATGCAAAGAGGGCGGCATTGTCGTCATCCAAGGAAATATAGAGGAGAGGAACGGAAAAAAACAGCTCATCATCCAAAAAATGATGACCATCGAGGACGCCGTTAAGGATAAAAAGCCAATGGGGAAAAAACTATATGTCAAAGTTCCTGTGGACAAGCAAAATCCTGAAGGCCTCAATCAGATACATTCCATCCTTCAGCGATTTAAGGGCAGTGCCTGCGTCATACTGGTATATGAAAACCAAGAAAAAGTCCTTCAATTGTCCCGGAAGGATTGGGTTAATCCCACAGAGGAATGTCTGTACGAACTGAAAAAACTCCTCGGCGAGGAACATGTTTTCCTAAGGCAATAAACCCTTTACATCCAATTATGATATGTTATATTGTTTAATAGACAATGTGGTCTGACCACTAAAAACAAGAATTTTCATATAGATTTGTAAGAGGATTCAGGAATGAAGGAGTGAATAAGGTGTCATTACGTGAAGAAGCATTGCATATGCACCGTGTGAACCGAGGTAAGCTGGAATCAAAATCAAAAGTAGAAGTGAAGAACGCAAGGGACTTAAGTTTGGCCTATTCTCCTGGTGTTGCTGAACCTTGCAAGGTCATCTACGATAAGCCTGAAACCGTATATGAATATACGATGAAAGGGAATATGGTCGCAGTTGTTTCCGATGGTACAGCCGTTCTAGGACTTGGGAATATCGGTCCTGAAGCTGCCCTGCCGGTAATGGAAGGGAAAGCTGTATTATTCAAAAGCTTTGCTGGAGTAGACGCATTCCCTATATGTTTGAATACAACGGATATCGATAAGATTGTCGAGACAGTCAAACTTTTGGAGCCGACATTCGGGGGAGTGAACCTCGAAGATATTGCCGCTCCGAATTGTTTTGAAATCGAAGAACGGTTAAAGAAAGAGACAAATATCCCGATCTTCCATGATGATCAGCATGGTACTGCAATCGTAACGGCTGCCGGGCTGGTGAACGCATTGAAGCTCGTAGGCAAAAAAATGTCTGAAATTAAAGTCGTTGCAAACGGAGCAGGTGCTGCAGGAATTGCCATCATCAAGCTGCTTTATACTTATGGCGTCCGGGATATCATCATGTGTGATACAAAAGGTGCTATTTATGAAGGGCGCCCTGAAGGCATGAATGACATCAAAGCTGCGGTAGCGAAGTTTACTAATAGGGACAAGCTGCAGGGAAGCCTTGGAGAAGTCATCAAAGATGCCGATGTCTTCATCGGGGTATCTGTAGCAGGCGCGCTTACAGCGGAAATGGTCGAGTCCATGAAACCTGATTCCATTATCTTCGCCATGGCTAATCCTGTTCCAGAAATTATGCCGGAAGATGCTAAAAAAGCTGGGGCAAAAGTAATCGGAACAGGAAGATCTGATTTCCCGAACCAGGTTAATAATGTCCTTGCTTTCCCAGGCATCTTCAGAGGGGCACTTGATGTAAGAGCGACTCATATCAATGAAAAAATGAAACAGGCCGCAGTGGAAGCAATTGCAGACTTAATCGGCGAAGCTGAGCTGAATGAAGATTATGTCATCCCTGCTCCGTTTGATCCAAGGGTGGCACCTGCAGTTGCATCTGCCGTCGCTAAAGCAGCGATGGAAACCGGTGTTGCCAGATTGAAAGTGGACCCTGAAGAGATACGCAAAAAAACTGAACAGCTTGCGGTCATTGGTAAAGGCGAGTGATTTTTTAGTGAAACCTACTCCTTCGGGTAAAAAGGTTTATTTGGATATTGTCCACCAATTAAGGGATATGATTGAACACGATGGATTGAAGACGGGAGATAAAATCCCATCAGAACGTGAATTGTCTGAACGGCTGAATGTCGGCCGTTCTTCGGTTCGCGAAGCCCTTCGAGCATTGGAGCTGCTCGGCCTCATCGAAACAAGGAGAGGGGAAGGAACCTTTTTAAGGGACTTTAGGGACCATCAACTGGTAGAATTACTAAGTACATTCATTCTTCAGGACAATGATGTCAGATGTGATGTACTGCATACAAAACAGTTATTGGAGAAAGACTGCCTAAGGCTGGTTGCCGAAAACCGAGATTTGCACGCCAGTGGTCTGGCCACGGTGGCTGAGATGCTGGAAAATGACTATTTTCTTACTGAAGAAGAATTTTTAAAAGCCATTATTTTTCTTTCTAAAAACAGGCTGTTGACTAAGATATGGGTCATCTTGAATCAATATCATTCCAATCTCACCAGTTCAAAGCCGCTTTCGGACCACGAATTCCCAAAGAAGCTTGTGGAAGCACTGGCTGCAGGTGACCAGTCAAAGGTTATTCAGATTTATGAAGAAATGCAAAAACTGTCGAAGCTGCCATAACAATTTGCGACAACTTTTTTTCTTTCCATAGGTTACATTAGGAGACAAGCAGTTGAGGAAGCGATTGTTATCCTTTGACAAGGAGGAAAATGTCTTGCTGAAAGATTTATTTGTGAAATCGAAGAAGAAGAAATATGCGACGATTCCCTCTGAAGCAGCAAAACAAGATGTTCCAGAAGGAATCATGACCAAATGCCCGAAATGCAAGAAAATCATGTATACAAAGGAACTTCAAAAAAATCTAATGGTTTGTTTGCATTGTGATCATCATCATAAAATGAATGCATTTGAAAGAATCGATAGTTTGCTTGACGAAGGAACGTTCCGTGAACTAGATGCCACTTTAGTGTCTAAAAATCCTTTAGGGTTTCCGGACTACTTGGAGAAAGTGGAAAAGGACCGGAAAAAAACAGGTTTGAATGAAGCCATCCTTACCGGAACAGGAAAGATTAAAGGCAATAAATTGGTCATTGCAGTAATGGACTCCTTTTTCCGTATGGGAAGCATGGGTTCTGTCGTGGGTGAAAAAATAACCAGAGCCATTGAAGAAGCAGACAAGCTGCAAGTGCCTTTTATCATATTTACCGCATCAGGTGGAGCGAGGATGCAAGAAGGTGTCCTTTCCTTGATGCAAATGGCGAAGACAAGCGCTGCGCTAAAAAGATTCAGCGACAATGGTGGATTGATCATCTCTGTCATGACAAATCCGACAACCGGGGGAGTTTCAGCAAGTTTCGCTTCACTCGGTGACTACAATTTTGCTGAACCGGGCGCATTGATTGGATTTGCAGGAAGAAGAATCATTGAACAGACCATCAGGGAAGATCTTCCGGAAGACTTCCAAACTGCGGAATTCTTATTGAAGCATGGTCAGCTGGATGCTGTCATTCCGCGGCTGGAAATGAAAGATACGTTAGCATCCATTTTGGAAATCCATCATCCAGGCGGTGACTTAGAATGGTAAATGAGCTGGAATTCGAACGCCCAGTAGTTGAGCTGCGTAAGAAAATAGCCGAACTAAGAGAATTTACGAAACAATCCGATGTCGATCTTTCTTCTGAGATTGAAAAGCTTGAAGGACGGCTTGTTAAACTTGAACAGGATATTTATGAACATATGAAGCCTTGGGACCGTGTCCAAGTGGCAAGGCATCCAAATAGGCCGACTACCCTTGACTACATCTCCCACCTTTTTAAGGACTTTATGGAAATGCACGGAGACCGAGCTTTCGGGGATGATGAAGCCATCGTTTCCGGAATTGCCAAGTATAAAGGGCTGCCGGTAACGGTCATCGGCCACCAAAGAGGAAAAGACACGAAAGAGAATTTACGCAGGAATTTTGGCATGCCGCACCCGGAAGGATATCGCAAGGCCCTCCGGCATATGAAGCAGGCAGAGAAATTTAATCGCCCTATCATCTGTTTTATAGATACTAAAGGAGCTTATCCGGGTAAAGCAGCGGAAGAGCGCGGCCAAAGCGAAGCGATTGCCAAGAACCTATTTGAAATGGCAGGGATGTCTGTACCAATCGTCTGCATCGTCATAGGTGAAGGCGGAAGCGGTGGAGCCCTTGCATTAGGAATCGGCAATCATATTCACATGCTTGAAAACTCGACTTATTCCGTTATCTCCCCAGAAGGTGCTGCTGCATTGTTATGGAAGGATTCTGGTTTGGCTAAGAAAGCAGCTGAATCAATGAAAATCACTGCACCAGACTTGAAAGAGATGGGGATCATTGATGAAATCATTCCTGAAGTCAAAGGCGGAGCACATCGTGATATCGCCAAACAGGCTGAATTCATTGATGGAGTCCTATATCGTTCATTAAAAACACTGACCGGTATGTCAGGGGCAGAATTGATCGATAACCGTTATGTAAAATTCAAAAATATCGGAGAGTATTCAGATCTTAAAGAATTAGTGGATACTGTCAAATAATATTTCCCAATCAAAAAGAACGTGCAAATTTTTGGCACGTTCTTTTATTTGTTCCAAAAAGTGTAAAATGAAGCGTTTCCAGTTAAATGATAATTTCGTCTATTTTCAAGCCGGCGACTAATTTATTGAGATGATTTGCCCTTCATGTTATTTTAGAAATATTCCCTGATTACTTCGACCATAATATATAGGTAAGAATCATTCTTTATACATTATTGATTTTTTGTGAAATTGTTAACAAATTCCAAGGAGTTTTGGATTAGGATTTTCGTCTTACATAGGCAACTAAAATATAGAGGTGAACTCAAATGAAACGTATAGGAGTATTAACTAGTGGTGGAGACGCCCCAGGCATGAATGCTGCAGTGCGTGCTGTAGTCCGAAAGGCCATTTACCACGATATTGAAGTTTATGGCATCTACCAAGGATACAGCGGCCTCATCAATGGAAATATCAAAAAGCTGGAACTTGGATCTGTCGGTGATATCATTCATCGCGGTGGAACGACGCTTTATTCTGCCAGATGCCTTGAATTTAAGACAAAAGAAGGGCAGCAAAAAGGAATCGAACAGCTCAAAAAGCATGGAATCGACGGATTGGTGGTCATCGGTGGAGATGGATCATACCGCGGTGCAAAGGCTCTTACGGAACAAGGTTTCCCATGTGTAGGCGTCCCGGGAACCATTGATAACGATATCCCAGGAACCGAATTTACCATCGGATTTGACACTGCACTAAACACCGTCATTGATGCAATTGATAAAATCCGTGATACAGCCACTTCTCATGAAAGAACATTCATTATTGAAGTGATGGGAAGACATGCTGGAGATATTGCTTTATGGGCAGGCTTGGCCGGTGGTGCAGAAACAATCGTCATCCCGGAAGACAACTTTGATATGGATGAAGTGGCCAACCGCTTAAAGAAAGGTCATGAGCGCGGTAAGAAGCACAGTATTATCGTGGTGGCTGAAGGTGTCATGAGCGGACCTGAATTTGCTGAGAAACTGGAAAAAGCAACGAATTTTGAAACACGGGTTTCTGTTCTCGGCCATATTCAGCGCGGCGGTTCCCCTACTGCTTTTGACCGGGTTCTGGCTAGCCGTTTAGGGGCACATGCGGTAGAATTGTTATTAGAAGGAAAAGGCGGGCGTGCTGTCGGCATTGAAAAGAACCGTCTTGTTGACTATGATATCATTGAAGCACTGGCGATGCCGCATCGTGTTGATTTAGATATGTATCGTCTATCCAAAGAACTATCCATTTAAGGTTATAAGCAAAAATATGGGAGGTCTATTGACTAATATGAGAAAAACTAAGATTGTTTGTACTATCGGTCCTGCCAGCGAAAGTGTTGAAATGCTGTCCAAATTAATGGAAGCTGGCATGAATGTCACTCGCTTGAACTTTTCGCACGGAGACCATGAAGAACATGGCCAAAGGATCAAAAATATAAGAGAAGCAGCTGAAAAAAATGGAAAGACAATCGGTATCCTGCTTGATACGAAAGGGCCTGAAATCCGTACAAATAATATGGTGAACGGCGCTATTGAACTGCAAGAAGGATCAAACGTTATTGTTTCCATGAAAGAAGTGGAAGGGACCCCTGAAAAATTCTCCATTACATACAGTGGATTAATGGATGATGTTCATGAAGGTTCCAAAATTCTTCTGGATGATGGATTAATCGGTCTTGAAGTGACATCCATCGATAAAGAAAATGAAGAAATTCATACAAAAGTAATGAACAGCGGTACATTGAAAAATAAAAAAGGCGTCAATGTTCCTGGAGTTTCTGTCAATCTTCCTGGAATCACTGAAAAAGACGCACAGGATATCCTTTTCGGAATTGAGCAGGGAGTCGATTTCATTGCAGCATCTTTTGTACGCCGTGCTAAAGATGTTCTGGAAATCCGTCAGCTCTTGGAAGAAAACAATGCAGGGCATATTCAAATCATTCCTAAAATTGAAAACCAGGAAGGTGTCGATAATATCGATGAAATCCTGGAAGTATCAGATGGATTGATGGTTGCCCGCGGAGATTTAGGTGTGGAAATTCCTGCTGAGGAAGTTCCATTGGTGCAAAAGCAGCTGATCAAGAAATGCAATCTTCTTGGGAAGCCTGTCATCACTGCAACCCAAATGCTTGATTCCATGCAGCGCAATCCACGTCCTACACGTGCGGAAGCAAGTGATGTTGCCAATGCGATTTTTGATGGTACAGATGCCATCATGCTTTCAGGTGAAACAGCAGCTGGATCTTATCCGTTAGAAGCTGTTCAAACTATGCATAATATTGCTTCAAGAGCGGAGTCAGCGCTTGATCATGGTGAAATCCTCTCCAGACAAAGCAAGAATTCAGAGCATAATATGACTGATGCAATCGGTCAATCTGTTGCTCATACTGCAATGAATCTTGAAGTAAGTGCCATCGTAACACCAACTGAAAGCGGGCATACTGCACGGATGATTTCTAAATACCGTCCGAAAGCTCCGATTGTAGCTGTTACGGCAAATGATTCCGTTTCACGTGGACTAGCTTTGGTTTGGGGTGTTACACCGCAAATCGGGCGTAAAGTATCCACAACTGATGAAATGGTTGAAATGGCGGTTGAAGAGAGCTTGAACTCCAAAGTCGTCAAACATGGTGATTTGATTGTCATTACTGCAGGTGTACCGGTAGGCGAATCCGGCACAACTAACTTAATGAAAATCCATGTCATTGGGGACGTATTAGCTAAAGGACAAGGTATCGGAAGAAAATCTGCCTATGGCAGAGCTGTTGTAGCCAAAAATGCAAAAGAAGCTTTAGACAAAGTGCAAAACGGTTCTGTACTAGTAACACTCGGTACAGATAAAGAAATGATGGCAGCCATCGAAAAATGCTCTGCATTAATTGTCGAAGAAGGCGGTTTGACAAGCCATGCAGCCGTAGTCGGAATCAATTTGGGCATTCCGGTCATCGTTGGTGTAGACCAAGCTACATCCCTTATCAAAGATGGACAGGAACTGACTGTCGATGCGACAAGAGGCATCATTTATAACGGACATGCAAGCGTGCTGTAAAAAGTCCATATGCAATAAATGAAGCGGCCGAACTTTCGGCCGCTTTTGCATTAATAAACCCGCTGAATGGAATGAAAGGCTTTTCTGTATGATATAATGTATTTCAAATAGGTCAACCTTATGGAGGCTGGATATATGAAATATCTGTTCCTTTTTTTAATCATCGTACCTGCCCTTGAAATTTGGCTGTTCATTTTAGCAGGAAGCTATTTCGGAGCTTGGTCCACAATCGGTCTGATCATACTGACAGGTATTCTTGGAGCGTATTTTGCCAAGCAGCAGGGCATTTCAGCCATTCACCGGGTACAGGAATCTTTGAAGGCGGGACATGCTCCGGGAGATGCCATCATTGACGGGGTTTGCATACTGGCAGGAGCCATTTTTCTGATCACGCCCGGCTTTATCACAGATACCATCGGTTTTTTGCTTTTGATTCCAACTACAAGAAGGTTTATCAAACCGTTCATTCTTAAACTCATCCGCAAATGGATCGACAAGAGGAATGTCATCATTTATAGATAAAACAAAAAAGGCTGCCCGATTTTGGATTGGGCAAGCCTTTTTTATCTTATTTTACTCGATCTTCCGGATTTCCTTTGATGAAATTCCACAAATCGTGGAATACATTGGCGCGATGTAGCGTGCTGATGATGACAAGTGTAACGGGACCAAGAATCAAACCAAGGAAGCCAACGAGCTTAAACCCAACAAAAAGGGCGATCAAGGTTGCCAAGGGATCCAATCCGATGCTTGAAGAGAGTATTTTCGGCTCCATAACCTGCCGCTGGACGATAACGATGACATAAAGAATGCCGAGTCCTATGGCAAGCCCCGGATCTCCTGAAATGGCCTCGTAAAGGATCCAAGGGATGAAGACCGTTCCCGTTCCAAGGTAAGGCAGTAAATCGACAAGACCGCTCACAAGCGCAATGGTAATGGCATAATCTACACGGAGCACCAGAAGCCCAATAAGGACAATGACGCTCGTGATGGAGATAAGGGTAAGCTGGGCTCGTATGAATCCGAATAATGCCTTTTTCAAGTCCACAAGTACTTTTTGGCCGCTTGTTCGGGCCTTATGCGGAAGAAGTTTGGTGAACAACATTGATAATCTGTCCCAATCCTTGCTGATAAAAAATGTAGCTAATGCAGAAAATACGATGACCGTTGCTGCCCCTGGGATCCATGAAATTAGGTTGGGGAGCTTCTGAAAAAAGCTTTGCAGGAACGCACCTGCGGAAGTGGCGATTTTTTGGCCGGCAGTTTGAATGTTTTGGGTGATGGTTTCTTGCTGTCCGACATCAAGGTTTTTAAAGAAGCTTGCACCTTGATTGTAAAGGGGGATGATCTGGGAAGTTATCAAATCCTCAATATATTGGACAAGTGTATCGACGTGGTCAGGTACCGTCCTTGCCAGGTAATTGGCCCCTGAAACGATTTCTGCAATCAAGAGTGTGATGATGCCCGCAAATATGGCAACAATCAATGTCAACGCAACCAATACGGCAGCAGCCCGAGGCATTTTAGCTTGCCGCTCCAATAAATTGACCACAGGATTGATAAGAAGTGCAATCACAATGGCAATCAAAAAAGGGTATGTAACAGTAGAAACATAATAAAATACAGTCAACAACAAAATAATTACAGCAATGACAAAGAAAAATCGGATTGTCCTGTAGATAAACTCAGGATTCAAACATCATCAGCCACCTTTTAGTTACTTCTTTACCTACTATTTTACATGCTCTCCCAATTGAAAAGAAGTTCCAATTTTACGTTATTATAGAAATATCCTTAAAATCATATTTTTAAAAACGATTAGTTATGTTAGGATAATTTTGGTTATACGAGGTGAAAAAATGTTCAGTCAACCTATTTTATTTTTGCTCCTGCTTCTGGGCATAGCCCTGATTGCAAAAAATCAATCTCTTATGATAGCCGTGGGGGTTTTAATAGTATTAAAGCTTGCAGGGGTGGATGGCAAGGTTTTTTCCTTCATCCAAGGTAAAGGCATCAATTGGGGGGTAACGATCATTACAATTGCGGTTCTGGCGCCGATAGCAAGCGGTGCAATCGGTTTTAAAGATTTGATAGAAGCGCTGAAATCCCCTTACGCATGGATTGCCCTTCTTGCCGGTATGGCAGTAGCACTCATTGCGAAAAATGGACTGATACTCCTTGAGGATGACCCCCATATAACCACTGCACTGGTTCTCGGGACGATCCTTGCTGTTTCCTTATTCAATGGTGTTGCAGTAGGGCCTCTTATCGGTGCGGGCATTGCCTATTTAGCAATGAAGCTGTTTGAAATGTTTACGTAAGCGTTTTTATTTCATATTATTTAAAAATAGGGTATGATTTAATTAATGGATACTCGAATGCTCTAAAATACCAAAGCATTTAAGTTTTTCTAAAAAAATAATTTTTGGACATTTTAATCAGTATCCGTTCACAAAAGTCAGATAATTGTTTATAATAGGAAATGTAAGCGTAACCGAGAAAATTGTCATCTCTTGATGCAATATGTCTACTTTTATTGCATGCTAGAGCATTGAGCAAGCGCTCAATCTCCAAAAGGAAATCTTTTGGAACTGAATTTCAAGTGAACAAGCCTATTGCCTTATAAATAAACCGCAATGAATGGCTTTTTTTGCTCACCATTACCTGGTAATGAGGAATTATTCATAAAGGAGAGATTGATATGACAGCAACACGTGGCCTTGAAGGTGTTGTAGCTACAACTTCTTCCATAAGTTCAATCATTGATGACACTCTTACATATGTAGGGTACAACATTGATGATCTAGCAGAACATGCAAGCTTCGAAGAGGTAATTTATTTATTATGGCATCGTAAACTGCCGACAGCTTCCCAGCTTCAGGAGTTGAAGGAGCAATTGGCAAAAGATGCTGAGCTTCCTCAAGAAGTTTTAAATCAATTTAAGACATTCCCTATCGATAAAGTACATCCGATGGCTGCCCTTCGTACAGCAGTTTCTTCACTTGGTTTATACGATGAAGAAGCGGATGTTATGGAAACGGAATCCAACTATCGTAAAGCTGTCCGCCTGCAGGCAAAAATGCCTTCATTGGTAACGGCATTCGCTCGCATCCGCAAAGGCCTTGAGCCTGTTGCACCTAGAAAAGACCTAGGATTTGCAGCAAACTTCCTGTACATGCTTACTGGCGAAGAGCCGGAAGCGATTGCTGTGGAAGCTTTCAATAAAGCACTTGTCCTTCATGCTGACCATGAATTGAATGCATCGACTTTCACTGCACGGGTTTGTGTAGCTACATTGTCTGATGTCTACTCAGGTGTTACAGCAGCGATTGGTGCATTGAAAGGTCCTCTTCACGGCGGTGCAAACGAACAAGTCATGAAGATGCTTACGGATATTGGTTCTGTTGAAAATGTAGATTCTTATATCCATGAAAAATTGAATAATAAAGAAAAAATCATGGGATTCGGCCACCGCGTGTACCGCAAAGGGGATCCTCGTGCGAAGCATTTGCGTGAAATGTCCCAAAAGCTTACAAAACTTACCGGCGAAGCGCACTATTATGATATGTCCATAAAGATTGAAGAAATCGTGACATCCGAAAAAGGCCTTCCGCCAAATGTTGATTTCTACTCAGCTTCTGTTTACCACAGCCTGGGCATCGATCACGATCTATTCACACCGATCTTTGCTGTCAGCCGTGTATCAGGCTGGTTGGCTCATATTCTAGAGCAATATGAAAACAACCGTTTGATCCGCCCACGCGCTGATTATACAGGTCCTGGAATGCAGTCTTACGTTCCAGTTGAAAAACGCGGATAAGAATCATTTACAAATGGCTGAATTATTGTTCTAATAATACTGTATGTAAATCGAGGTTAGGGGCTGCTGCCATCTAACCTTTGATATTGAAATTGGAGGGAAAATCATGTCTCAAGGTGAAAAAATTACTGTTGAAAATGGTGTATTGAACGTTCCAAATAATCCGATCGTACCTTTCATTGAAGGCGACGGAATTGGTCCTGATATTTGGGCTGCTGCTTCTCGTGTATTAGATGCTGCTGTTGAAAAGGCTTATAATGGCGAGCGCAAAATAGAATGGAAAGAAGTTTTGGCTGGAGAAAAAGCTTTCAACCAAACTGGCGAATGGCTTCCAAGTGAAACTTTGGATGTCATCCGTGAATATTTCATTGCCATCAAAGGACCTCTTACAACTCCAGTCGGAGGCGGGATCCGTTCATTGAACGTTGCTTTGCGCCAAGAGTTGGATCTTTTCGTATGCTTGCGTCCAGTTCGCTACTTCCAAGGTGTGCCTTCACCGGTTAAACGCCCTGAAGATACTGATATGGTCATTTTCCGTGAAAATACTGAAGATATCTATGCCGGCATCGAATACGCTCAAGGATCAGATGCAGTGAAGAAAGTTATCGACTTCCTTCAAAATGAAATGGGTGTAAACAAAATCAGATTCCCTGAAACATCTGGCATCGGAATCAAGCCTGTTTCTAAAGAGGGTACAGAGCGTTTAGTGCGTGCAGCGATCAACTACGCTATCACAGAAGGACGCAAATCTTTAACTCTTGTTCATAAAGGAAATATCATGAAGTTCACTGAAGGTGCCTTCAAGAACTGGGGATATGAGCTTGCTGAAAAAGAATTCGGCGATAAAGTATTCACTTGGGCTCAATATGACAGAATTAAAGAAGAAAAGGGTACAGATGCTGCAAACCAAGCACAATCAGAAGCTGAAGCAGCTGGCAAAATTATCGTGAAGGATTCTATCGCAGATATCTTCCTTCAACAAATCCTTACTCGTCCAAGCGAGTTCGATGTTGTTGCAACAATGAACTTGAACGGAGATTACATCTCTGATGCACTTGCTGCCCAAGTCGGCGGAATTGGAATTGCTCCTGGAGCGAATATCAACTATGAAACAGGACATGCTATTTTCGAAGCTACTCATGGAACTGCTCCAAAATATGCGGGCCTAGATAAAGTAAACCCATCTTCAGTTATCCTTTCTGGTGTTCTTCTTCTTGAACACTTAGGCTGGAATGAAGCTGCCAAGATGATTACACAGTCCATGGAGAAATCCATTGCTTCTAAAGTTGTAACATATGACTTCGCCCGTCTAATGGATGGCGCTACAGAAGTGAAATGCTCTGAGTTCGGCGACGAGCTTATCAAAAACCTTTAATTTAATTGATTGATGAGGCTGTCCATTTTGGACAGCCTCTGTTTGAATCCAGCCGCCAGTCTGCTGGATTTTCTATACTATTCATTCATTTGAAAGGGGACATTCCCATGTCAATCAAGCGCAGAAAGATTTCGATCATCGGTGGAGGATTCACTGGAGCGACTACGGCTTTCTTACTTGCACAAAAAGAACTTGGCGATGTCGTACTGGTGGATATTCCTCAAATGGAAAATCCGACGAAAGGAAAGGCTTTGGATATGCTTGAGGCAAGTCCGGTCCAAGGGTTTGATGCGAAAATCACCGGTACAGCCAATTATGAGGATACAAAGGATTCTAATATTGTTGTCATCACTGCCGGTATTGCAAGGAAGCCTGGAATGAGCCGCGATGATTTGGTGCAGACAAACCAAAAAATCATGAAATCCGTGGCAAAAGAGATTGCCAAGTATTCCCCAGACTGTCTGATTATCGTTTTGACCAATCCGGTTGACGCAATGACTTATACCGTCTTTAAAGAATCCGGTTTCCCGAAAAATCGAGTGGTTGGGCAATCCGGGGTCCTGGATACTGCACGATTCCGTACTTTTGCAGCAGAAGAATTGAATCTTTCTGTAAAAGATGTAACTGGCTTCGTTTTAGGGGGCCACGGGGACGATATGGTCCCGCTTGTCCGATATTCCTATGCTGGAGGAATCCCGCTGGAAAAATTGATTCCAAAGGACCGCTTGGATGCCATTGTGGAACGGACAAGAAAAGGCGGCGGAGAAATTGTCAATCTGCTGGGTAGTGGAAGCGCCTATTATGCTCCTGCAGCCGCTCTTGCTGAAATGTGCGAAGCTGTATTGAAAGATCAAAGAAGAGTCCTTCCAGCGATCGCTTATTTAGAGGGAGAGTATGGATTTAAAGGGATCTACTTAGGGGTTCCGACTATTATGGGCGGAAACGGATTGGAAAAAATCATCGAACTTGATTTGACAGAGGATGAGAGGGCAGCATTAGCTAAGTCAGCGGAGTCTGTTAAAAATGTAATGTCCTCATTGTCTCGTGAATAGATAGAGGAAAATGGCGGGTCCACGACGGGCCTGCCATTTTTTCGAAACAGATCCAGGCTTGTACCATTCAGTGGTCTAATTTTTCTTTGAAAGGTTATGATAATAGTGGTATTATGATAGTAATAGACAGATAATACAGATTTTTCGTTATTTTTTTATTTCAACTTGTAACCGTTTACATAATTCGGAGGTGTCGTTATGCTGCTTGGCAAAAAGAGAAAAATGGGCAGGAAAATAGAAGAAATGACAGTTGGAGAAAAGCTGACATTAACTGAAAAAATCGAAGATAAAGATCTATTGCTCTTCCTTGGTTTGACGAATGATGCAAATCCTTTATATATCCAGCATGATTATGCATCACAAACTCCATACAAGAAACCGATCGTCCCTTCCATCATGCTGACAGGGATCATTACATCGGCAATATCAAAATATCTTCCTGGTCCCGGATCGCACATCCTCAAACAGGAAATCGATTTTCCAAAGCCTGTATACCACTATGCTACAGTTCAATTCTTATTTGAAGTGACTGAAGTGAGTCTGACAAATAAGACAGTCACCATCAATGTCCACGCAACAAATGAAGAAGATCAAACAGTAGTGACAGGAACATTGACCGTTTGTCCACCACATAAAATGAATGGAATGAACGGCACTGCACTGGAAAACTTTTAATTAAAGTTAATATTTTCGCGTAAAGGAAGGGATCTAATCACCTTCCTTTTTTATTTTGAAATTTTTATATTATAATGTAATGGATGATACGGGGTTTTTAATAAAGCTTTAATTGGAGGATTTCATGTCAAAAAAGGTTTTGGTAGTAGAAGATGAACAATCAATTTCCACACTTCTTAAGTACAATCTTGAACAGGCTGGATTTGATGCATTGACAGCGGCTGATGGCGAGGAAGGAATCGAAATGGCCATTTCGCATAAACCGGATTTGATGATTTTGGATTTAATGCTTCCACGCTTGGACGGAATTGAAGTCTGCAAGCAATTGAGGCAGAAAAAAATCATGACGCCGATATTGATGCTGACGGCCAAAGATGATGAATTTGATAAAGTCCTTGGTTTGGAACTTGGGGCGGATGACTATATGACAAAACCTTTCAGTCCAAGGGAAGTCATTGCAAGGGTGAAAGCCATCCTTCGCAGGTCGCAGGTTCAGTCTGAACTCATGGAAGAGCAGGAAGAAGAGAAGCCGAGCATTAAAATCGGTGATTTGACTATTTATCCGGAACAGTATGAAGCCTATTTTGAGGAAAAACTATTAGAATTCACCCCGAAAGAGTTCGAACTATTATTATTTTTGTCTAGAAATAAAGGGAGGGTGCTGACAAGGGAACAGCTGTTAAGTTCCGTATGGAATTATGATTTCGCCGGAGACACTAGAATCGTGGATGTACACATCAGTCACCTGCGTGAAAAGATTGAAATCAATTCCAAGAAGCCTGCCTATATAAAAACGATCCGTGGACTGGGCTATAAGCTTGAGGAGCCGAAATCTTAATGAATCGTTTCCGAAAGAGACTTCTGTTTTGGCTGATTTTATTGATTTTGATTGTTTTTATCTCCCTTGGGATCCTAGTCGGCCAGTTATTTAAAAATT